>JBLMZW010000143.1:0-3263 GCA_050259035.1 Chitinophagales bacterium
GAAATATTTCCGGAGTGCATTCATAAAAATTATTGGTTATAAGTTGCCTAAATTCTCCGATAACTTGTTGGACTGTAGGATCTGCCGGGCCCTCATCCATGCGATCCGCCAACCGCTGGTAGATTTCATCCCAGTTGGTCATGATTTTTTCCCAGTCATTTTGGCTGTATTTCGCTGTCCGCTTTTCGCATTCGTCTACTGTCTCTTTATTATACTTTTGCCGGACCTCTTCGGCATATTTCTGCTGATGCTGGTGAATTTTTTCCATGTCAAAGGCTTTAAACATTTCTTTTCCCTTCATATCAATCCCTCCTCTAATTGAATTTAGACTCTGATCCACGGTGGCGATGATGGCATCTAATCTATTTCTTTTTTCAATCAACATTTTTTTGTGGGCTTCCAGTGTATGCTGCCGGTCGTACCCTGGATTATCCAAGATATTCTGAATATCTCGTAATTTAAAATCCAGCTCTTTGAAGAACAATATCTGCTGCAGTCTATCCAAATCGTCATCAGTATACAACCTGTATCCGGCAGGATTTACCTTTTCCGGTCTAAGCAGGCCAATTTGATCATAATGATGCAGAGTTCGAATGCTTATGCCGGCAAGTTCTGCTACCTCTTTTATTCTATAAGCCATCGTTACACCTCCATAGCAAGAGAATACTCTATGACGCAACGTCAGGGTCAATACAAAAAATCACTTAGTTTTGGAACTAATCCGAAGGGGTCTAATATTGTTTTATTAAAAGTGTGGCCGTGGAAAATCACATAAACACCGGTCCAATATAGAATACTATTCTTAAAAAATAGTTTCGTGATTGGAGTGAATAATTATTACTGCGCAGCTTTCGGATTTTCGCGAGCCACCTAGTTCTTATTGGATTGAATCAACGTCCCCCACTGATTATCCGCCTTTAGAGAATAATATTGAAGTTGACATTGCTATAGTCGGAGGAGGCATTGTTGGAATTACAACAGCTTACCTTCTGGCAGATAAGGGGCTTAAAATTGCTATATTGGAAGCCGACCACATATTGCAGGGTACTACCGGTCACAGTACTGCCAAAATAACATCACAGCATTCCCTGATGTATGACCAGTTGATAATGCAATTAGGCAGAGATACGGCTCAACAGTATGCGGAAGCTAATGAAGCGGCTATTCATTTTATTGCTAAAATGATTCACGAACAAGATATCAGTTGTGACTTTAAGTGGGCGCCTGCCTATGTTTTCACCAGGTCCGATGAATACGTTGATAAGATAGAAAAGGAAGCCCGGGCTGCTTCCAGCCTGGGAATCAAAGCTTCGGTTACCCGAGATAATCCTCTGCCCTTTCCGGTTAAGGCCCTTTTAAAATTCGATGACCAGGCGCAATTCCATCCCTTAAAGTACTTAAAAACCCTGGTTAAAAGACTTCCCCGCTCTTGTCAAATCTACGAACAAACCCGGGCAGTTAATATCAATGAAGAGGGTATCCCGACCATAATAACGGGAAACGGAAGCAAGGTAACTGCATCCAAAGTTATTATAGCGTCTCACTATCCTTTCTATGATGGCGCCGGTTTATACTTTGCTCGGATTTGGCCTGAGAGATCATATATCGTAGGGGTAACAGCCAAAGAAAAATTCCCCGACGGTACTTTTATTTCGGCCGAATCGCCTACCCGGTCCCTGCGTTCTCAGCCCATGGGAGATGATGAATTAATCCTTATCGCAGGTGAGGAGCATAAGACCGGTCAATCGGTTGATACCAATACCCATTATGAAAACCTGATTACTTTTGCCCGGAATAACTTCCAGGTTCAAGATATACTTTACCGCTGGTCGACTCAAGATTATATGACTCTCGACGGGGTACCCTATATAGGAAGGCTTACCTCCAGCCGCCATGATCTGTTTGTCGCCACCGGATTTAAACAGTGGGGGATGTCCAATGGTACAGCCGCCGCTATGGTTTTAAGAGATTTAATATTGTCAGGCGACAGTCCCTGGAAAGAAGTCTTCGACCCCGCCCGGTTTACCCCTGCGGCATCGGTGGCCAATTTTGTGGTTCAAAACGCTAATGTGGCGATTAAATACGTCTCTGGTAAACTTAAAGCAACGGCCGAGAACGAGGATATTCTTCCGGAGCAATCGCGTATTATACGGGTGGATGGCGAAAGAGTAGGCGCTTACCGGGACGAAAAGGGCGAGCTCCATCTGGTTGATACCACCTGTCCTCATGTCGGCTGTGAGTTGGAATGGAACTCGGCGGAAAAATCCTGGGACTGCCCCTGTCACGGTTCTCGCTTCACCTATGAGGGCGAAATCATAGAAGGTCCGGCTTTAAGCTATTTGCAGCATCCGGGAGATATGCCTAACCAGGTCGAACCAAATATATTACAATAAGTGTGTGGAATAAAGGAGCGTTAGATCGAGTTCTTTCTCTAGTATCATTAACGCCAGAAGAGGTGGGCTAAGTGGATCAGAGTCTATTGGAAAAGGCACGTGAACTTTTGAATCTAAATCTTCCCACTACTACTTTGAGTACAGTTGATAAGGAATACAATGTTAATGTAGCGGTAATATCAATTATAGAGATGCTTGATGACAACACCATCCTTTGCGCCCGGTTTGGCGCTGAACGCACTTACGCCAATCTTAAGCAAACCGGTAAAGGTGTTTTCATGGTATTGGTTTTTGATGGAGAAAAACGAAAAGATGGAATAAGGGTTTCAGTGGAACTTACCGGCGATGAGACAGACGGTCCCAATTTCCAACGAATAAAAGACCGGCTTAATAAGACTAAATACCGAGACTTCCCTCTTAAAAACTGCCTGGTTTTTCGGGCTACTGACGTGATACCTGTATCGACTCTGGGGAAGGCCCCATAAGCAAGATAGTGGCAAACTATCAGAAAACAACCCGTCTATTTGGACGGGTTTAATTTTTTCCCCTAATTGGTTCCCCAGCAAATAGTACTTTCGCTCTTCCAATAAGCCAGCTAAACAGTATAATCAACGTACCGACCAGAAAAGCGTTCCAAAAACCCGTTATTTGAAGACTATGGGTAATCGAATCGGTTAATATTACCATCCAGGTATTAATTATTAGAAATAGTATTCCTAACGTTATTAGATTAAAAGGGAGCGCTATGACCGTAATCAGAGGGCGTAATAGTATATTAGCTGCGGTAAGAACTAACGCGCTTAATAATAAACCGGTTATTCCGTCGTATTGAACACCTGTAGAAATGATTGCAGCCAGATATATTGATAG
>JBLMZW010000144.1:0-3941 GCA_050259035.1 Chitinophagales bacterium
AATGTCTATCCGGCAGAGGTGGAAAATATCATCTTGCAAATGGAAGGTATAGCTGATGTCGGTGTTATCGGCGTGCCTGATGAAAAATGGGGAGAACAGGTAAAAGCCATAGTTGTGCTAAGGCCTGGCTACAAGGTCAGCGAAGAAGAAATAATGAATCATTGCCGCCAACACCTGGCCGGATTTAAAACACCTAAGACCGTAGATTATATAGAAATTATTCCTCGCAATGCGGCAGGGAAAATGCTGAAAAAGGACCTGCGGAAACCATATTGGGAGGGCAAAGATACGTTCATCTCCTGAGTTCGCCAGAAAGTCTGTATGATGATTATATTTAAAAGGCCTCTCAATCAGGAGCTGTAAAAGGCCAATAGTATAGATAGAAGAAAGGTGCGCTGAACTAAACTCAGTGCACTTTTTTTAATCACATTTGATTTGACATTTGATTAGACTAATCCAAAGAAGTACCTTCCGTTACATGTTTTTCTTCCTGGTTCGGTGAGTGTTAAAATCAGATGTAGTTTTTACCGTAAGATGAAAGGATCAATGTGTATGTACAACAGTATTATTGATACGATTGGCCGCACCCCGCTGGTCAGAATAAATAAGATGAATCCTAAGCCCTACATTCCGCTTTACGCCAAGTTGGAGGGCTTTAACCCCACCGGGAGTATCAAAGATCGTATTGCCATAAAAATGATTGAGCAGGCTGAGGAGAGCGGGGCTCTGACCAAAGGTAAAACCATAATCGAGCCTACCTCCGGCAATACCGGGATTGGGCTGGCTATGATCGGCACGGTTAAAGGATATGCGGTGGAAATTGTTATGAGTGAAGCGGTTTCCGTCGAGCGCCGCAAGATGATTGAAGCCTTTGGAGCCAGAACCATTTTGACGGATCCCGCCATGGGAACAGATGGAGCAATCAAGAAAGCCCATGAACTATGTTCCCTGTATCCGGATAAGTACTTTATGCCTAACCAGTTTTCCAATAAGTACAACAAACTAGCTCATTATGAGACCACCGCCAACGAGATATGGGAGGATACCGAGGGTAAGATCACCCATATTGTTTCCGCGCTTGGAACCTCGGGAACCATCATGGGAATCGGTATGGGACTGAAAAGCAAAAATCCGGCTATCCAGATCGTCGAGGCACAGCCGGTTTTAGGCCATTACATTCAAGGCCTCAAAAACATGGAAGAGGCCATCGTTCCAGAGATTTATGATGCTACTAAGATTGACCGGAGGATTATGATTGAAACGGAAGCCGCCTTTGCGATGGCTCGAACCATCGTGGCGCAGGAAGGCATCTTCGTGGGTATGAGCAGCGGTGCGGCCATGCTCGCCGCCCTGGAATGCATCAAAGACCTGGAGGAAGGCTTTGTGGTAGTGGTGTTTCCTGACCGGGGAGAAAAATACTTGAGTACTAATCTGTTTAATACGGCCCTTTGAGGGACATCGTAATCGGGATAAAATATTGATATTGCAACAGAGAGGGAGAACTGTGGAGTCCTCCCTCTCTGTTAGACGCCCCTACCGTTTATTTTTCTGTTTAGCCTGGCGCATAACCTGCTTCATTTCCCCCTTGCTGCCAAACATGTTCTTAATCTTTTCCTGTTCTACCTGGCGGAAATTCAGCCCGTCATAGCTGATTTCCTTCTGCAGCTTCAGGTAGTTTTCGAAGCGGTCATTGGACAGCACCCCGGTTTCGATTGCCCTGCGGACTGCACAGCCCGGCTCGGTGGTATGAGAGCAGTCCCGATAACGGCAGACAGCTGCCAAATCTTCAATGTCTTCAAATGACCGAGTAAGGTTCCCTGAATCCAGATGAAGTTCCCGCATACCAGGAGTATCAATCACGATACCCCCCTGGGGCAGAAGTATCAGCTGCCGGTAGGTAGTGGTATGCCGGCCCTTATCATCATCAGCCCTTACTTCATTGGTAGCCAGGACATCCTGGCCTAATAACCGGTTAATCAGAGTGGATTTTCCGACCCCGGAGGAACCGATAAAGGCATAAGTTTTTCCGGCCTCCAGGTAAGAACTTAGATCTTGAAAACCGTTATCATCTGCATTGGAGCAGACCACCACATCGGTTCCCACGCTTACGGTGGAGATCTCGGCCAGGCGCTGATCCAGGTCTCGGCATAAATCAGCTTTGGTAAGCACGATGACCGGGGTAGCTGCGCTGTTCCAGCCGATAGCCAGATAACGCTCCAGGCGCCGCAGATTAAAATCCGCATTGAGCGACATACAGATAAATACAACATCGATATTGGCAGCGACAATCTGTATATCATTGGCAGTCCCTGCTGCTCTGCGCTCAAATACGCTTTTTCGCGGTAATATATAGTGGATGACAGCATTGCCCGCATCGCTGTCGGTCCGATCAATCATAACCCAGTCTCCGACAGCGGGGAAATCGGTACTGTTACCCGCATTATAGGCCAGCCTGCCGGTAACTGCAGCGTAGAGTTCACCATGTTCGCCGATAACCTTATATAGATCCCGATGCTGTTCAGTTACCCGGGCTAAAAACAGCCCTTCATACCGTGTGGCTTCCTGTTCGAACCGGGGGATTAAGCCGTAGTCTTTCAGACCAATATTGTTCACTGGTATGACCTCCAAATTTACACCTGTTTAACCCGGGCAACCAGACCAATGGTATCAAAGTATTTTCCCTGTTCTGCCTTCATCATGTCGATATCCCTTATCGCATAAGGATTGTCACATTGCAGCCAATCCTGCCAGGCCTCGGCATGGCAGCGCATTGATTGGGCATGGGTCAAGGTAACAGCCCGGGATCGGGACCACAGATTCTCCCACCATGCTAACGAATAAAAGTTTATGTCTTCTACCCAATAGGGGATCAATTCGGCGGGAACTTCAGTATCAAAATCCCTTTTAAGTCCCGGTACAACTACGGCAATAAAACCGCCCTTTTTGACCAAGGCCGCCAACTTATCAACGAAACCATCCTCAGCACCAAAATAGTGATAAGAATCAACAGAAACGATAGCATCAAAAAATCCACCGGCATAGGGAAGCTCACGCGCATCGGCGTGGATGGGGATAATTCTGTCATCAAATCCCCGGGACTTAAAGCGTTCAAAATTTTCCGAAGCCGTAATCCATAAGTCAGTGGCATAAACCTGAACCCCGAATTCTTCTGCCAGATATATCGAGGTTAACCCCTTGCCGCATCCTAAATCCAACACTCGGGCACCAGGTTTCAGCGTAAAACTTTTACTGAGTTCTTCCAAAATCTTAACGGCATTGGGCCCCATCATATTTTCTTTAAGAAAGTTAAAATCATTCTTAATCATCATTTTTTCATACCCCTTTCCTGGTTGGCGAATACACTGGAAAATGCCTTGCCCTGAAAACAAAAGCAGGCATAGTAATACACCATGCCTGCTGAACGCGCATACCTTTATTCAGCACCTATCCATTTAGTGTATTCTGTAAGGCATTTAAGGCACACCAAATCAGCAATCAAATGACCGCTCAAAAATGCACCTTCAACTTTTTTAATGCTCTTTACAGAACACTGGCCAAAAAGACACCACCTATTTTTAAAGTTAATTTAACTGTATTGTAAATTACATCCTGGTGTCAATGATGATATTGAGGCATGGACTCAGCTCCTGAGTCTCTTTATTTTAAAGTTGCAGACAAAGTCACCTTATTCCACAAAGCGAAAAATTAGATTATCACTGCGAGCGAATGCCCTGAGTGTCCAATGGAAGTACCTTTGGGGTGTGTGACAGTCCAAAAATCCTAACACTAATATAAACATATGTGTCATTGCGAGCCCGTAGGGCGTGGCAATCCGGAATCAATTGTGGTGGCTGTAATCTATCTTCAAGGGCTTCGGACTGCCGCGGTCAGCATAGCCTCCCTCGCAGCGACAGTACTGGTAGACCAACGGTTCAACGGAC
>JBLMZW010000145.1:0-3187 GCA_050259035.1 Chitinophagales bacterium
GGGCAGGAAATCATCGCCATTGGCGGAACAGCAGAGGGTGTAGATGCTGCCATAGTGATCCTCCCCGCTCACTCCAGGAATTTCTTCGATACCCAGATCCGTGAGATCATCTGCATGCCCCGGGAGAAGAAAACAAATTAGACGCAGATTTACGCTGATCAATAAGATTAACGCAGATTATTTCAATATGTTTTCAACTATTGTTCCACATAACACATTTTTGACTCTTTTTCTGATTAAGGATTTTATTGTGATCCCACCCACCTTGTCATTGCTGCGAAAACTCACTTACTTGTCATTGTTATGAATACTCTACTATCTGGTCGCACTTAACTAAGGGTGGTGGTTAATAACACCCTAAAAAGCTCTCATGTTGAGAGAATATATATTAGGTAGCCAATGAAACGGGAATTGACATACCTAAATCTTGTAGTTTTCTCAGGTAATACCTAGCTTTTGCCTCAGTATTGAATTTAGTGTAGTAATCACTGGTTAAATCCTTAAAAGGAACACCGTTTTTTAGTACATGGTAGATTGCAATTAGCATGGAATGTGCAACAGCAACAGTTGCCCTGTTTGCACCGCGTCTTACCACTAAACGTTGATACTGGGCATGGAAGAAGCTGTCCTTGTTTTTAATAGCAGATTTTGCACACTGGATAAGCGTAGATTTTAAATACCTGTTACCTTTGGTGGTTCTGCCACTTTTACGCTTACCGGCACTCTCGTTGTTACCAGGACATAACCCAGACCAGGAGGCCAGGTGTCCAGCAGAAGGGAAACGATTCATATCGGTTCCTATCTCTGCAACAATAATTTCGGCACTACGTTTGCCAATACCAGGTAATTCATCGATGTTCTTAATAGCATTCTCATGCTCCCTTATCTGATCATCGATGATTTTATCAAGGTCTTGGATACGTCTAGTCATATCATCGATATGGTCTAGAATAGCGCTTACCAGCTTTTTTTGAACAGGTGAAAGAACACCGTCCATAGCATGGAAAAGCTGTTCTTTAGTTGCTTTCATGGAGGGGTGCATTAGATTCTCGATGTTTTCTTCATTTACTTCTCCGATCAGAGCAAGTTGAAGAATATTACGGCTGCTAACGCCAGTCAAATCGGAAACGAAAGAACTTAGCTTGATGTTAGCACCTTCCAGGGTTTTTTCGAGACGATTAATCTCTCTGGAACGTTCTTCAACCAGGTTTTTGCGATAGCGCACTATTTCCCGGAGTTCACGCTGTTCTCTGTCTGGGATATAACTGGCTTTAAGAAGACCGTGCTGTAAAAGCTCTGCAATCCATTCAGCGTCTTTGACATCGGTTTTGCGGCCAGGAACGTTTTTCATATGGTGTGCGTTAACCACCATGACATCGAGATTTAGTAACTCTAAAATATTGTAAATAGGTTTCCAATATGCACCCGTGCTTTCCATGGCAACCATTTGGCACTCATTATCAAGTAGCCAGTTACCAAGTTCTTTGATACTAGACGTTAAGGTGTCGAACTTACGAAGCTCTGCTTTTTTCCCGTTTCGAAAGCAGGCAACGATAAGTTTCTTGTGTACATCAATACCACAACAACGCTCATAAATATTTTGCATTAGAAGTTCTCCTTTGCATGTAATTATGGCGCTACCCCTGCTTTACTAGCTACATTGCTATACGTCCTAAAAGGACAATTCGTGGTGCTGCCACAGGGGTAATTTCATATTGCGAGTCGACCTCTTAGTGACAATGACAATCGAACTCGTGCCATGGCAAAATTATATATCAGAACCGCAAAGTATTCATTTATTGTGGTGCGCCCAGCGCGTGAAAATTGCGAGGAGCGTTAGCGACGCGGCAATCTTATAGGTTGGACAGGGGGACGAATTGGACAATAACCCCGTCCCCCTGTTCAATTACTTTTTTAGTAGTCTCGGATGGTTCTCTAGTCATAATCCAGGTCCGTCTCGCCCAATATTTCCCAGATCACTATACCATGAAAACGGTATAGTGCCAACAGAATGATATTCATCCATTGGCCCTATTATAACTAATCGGTACTAACCCGCTTTGAACATGCGTCCGGCTATCTTTAGGAAACTCCACAGGCCGCTAAACCGGCGTCTGAAACCATGGCCGTACCAGAAGACCATTATCCCGCGCAGGCCGTTGTATACACTCTGGTGGTTGGGCGGCCACCACAGGTCCTTTTTGACTCCGGGCAGGATATCTTTGATAATAACCTGGGTTTGGGTCATTTCTTCAAAGCCAATATCGCCATGGGTGCGACCGATGCTGGAGTTCTTGAAACCGCCCCAGGGGGTTTCCGCCTGCCCGTGGCTCATGAGGTGGTCGTTTATATTAACGGCTCCGGCCTGGATCTGGCGGGCGATCTTTTCGGCCCGGGCATTGTTTTTGGACCAGACTGAGGCTGACAGCCCCAGATCTGAATCATTGGCCAGATGAATGGCTTCATCCATATCATTTACCTTCATTACTGCGATGATGGGTCCGAAGGTTTCCTCCCGCATGGTCAGCATGTCATGGTTTACATTGGTTAAAACCATGGCCGGCAGGCAGTTCTGCATTTTTTTATCTTCAGGCACTTTAGATCTGGCATATAATACGGCCCCCTTGGCCAGAGCGTCCTCCAGGTGGGCTTTCACGGTTTCCACCTGGCTCCGGGTGGTCATGGCCCCCATGTCATTCCCGGCATTTATACCGAAGCCTACCCGCAGAGACTCCACCTTTTCTTTTAGCAAAGCCATAAACGGCTCATAAACCGCCTGGTGAACATAGATCCTTTCTACTCCCCCACAGGACTGCCCGGAATTGGTGAACCCTCCCCAAACTGCTCCCATGACTGCCCTATAGATATCGGCATCCTCACATACCAGCATGGGATCGTTACCGCCCAGTTCCAATGAGACCGGGGTCAAGGTATCTGCTGCTTTCTTCATCAGGTATTTCCCTACCGGGACCGACCCGGTAAAAAACAGCTTATCAACCCCGTTGTCCAAAATCATATCACCGGCGATACTGCCCGGAATATTTACATAGTTGAACACCCCAGGCGGCAGACCGGCGGATTCGATGCAGCGCTTCAAGGCCAGGCCGACCAACTGGGTCTGGGTGGCGGTCTTGAGGATCACCGTATTTCCAGCCAGCAAGGCCATTACCACTTCGGAAAATGGGAT
>JBLMZW010000146.1:0-52545 GCA_050259035.1 Chitinophagales bacterium
CCTTAATGACTTCGTCCCAAAAAGTAGCTGACCTGGTTGTGGAAGGTGTCTCTATGAGCAGACAGATTGACAAGGCTATTGAGGGAATTAGGGAAATATCTAATGCTCAGGCTGGAGATGCCAACAATACATACTATACGGTTCAGGAAATGTCAGCAGCATTAGGCTCTATTGCTAAAAACATTGAAGAAATCAGTGGCCTTTCCTATATCTTTAAGGATATTGTGCAAAAAAGTTTGCAGACCGTTGACGCGCAAAAAAACCTTACCAGGGATAATTCTGAAACGGCGATTAAAGCTGAAGAAACCGTTAAAGAACTGGATAACAAATCACAGGAAATCATGCAGATTGTTGAGATCATCTCAAGCATAGCCGGGCAAACCAATCTGCTGGCTTTAAACGCTGCTATTGAAGCAGCCCGGGCTGGCGAAGCGGGCAGGGGCTTTGCGGTGGTAGCCGATGAGGTTTTAAAATTGGCTGAGGAATCCGGAGCAGCAGCCAATCGCATAAATGGGCTGCTTCAAGAGATTGGGTCTAAAACCAGAGACACTGTTGAAGTAATGGAAAACGTCAATCGAATAGCGGGCGACCAGGAGAGAAACATTACTTTGGTTGAAGAGTCTTTTGATTTGATTAGTAAAAAGAGTGATAATATGGATGGCTCGATTCAGGAAGTATCCGCTGCAATCGAGGAGTTGCTGGCTTCAGTTGAAGTTGTAGTCTCATCAATGAATCTAGTTTCAGAAAACAGTCAAAAGGTCGCTGAGTCCAGCAAAGCTATTGTACAGGCATCAAAACAACAAGCAGAATTTCTGAAGACCCTGGAACAAGAGACCGAAACACTTGATCAGATGGCAATAAAACTAAAAGACTCACTCGCCGAAGAGACTGTAAGTGATACTAATGGTATTTCCTAATTTAAGGGACAAATCTTTTTCCCGGGATTAATGATTCACGCAAATACTCCGGAAACAAGGGACAACTCAGGTTTTGATCTATGAGTAAGTCCCTTTTATTATGTAACCACAGTTTCCGTAAGAACTGGCATTCTGGAATATAGATTAAGACTTCCTCGGACCACATTTCTGCTTAATTATTAAGAGGTTAAAGTTTTACCTTTCCATCCGGGCATAATTGTTATATATTGAAGATTGATTTCTTTAATGGAGTTGGGAATATGCCACAGGGTAAAGTTGTGGCCCGCGCAGCGGGAATATTAATGGCTGCAATGTTAGTGTCCCGCTTATTGGGTTATGTTCGCGATATGGTTATTTACTCCTGGTTCGGGCAGTCCTGGATCACAGATGCTTATAATGCCGCATTTTCACTGCCTGATTTTATTTACGCACTGTTGGTGGGGGGAGCTTTAAGTTCAGCATTCATTCCTGTTTTTAGCAGCTACCTGGCTCGTAATGAGGAAGATGAGGCCTGGAAATTAGCCAGTATACTGTTTAACTTTGTTATTTTGGTTATGGCTACCTTGCTTACTCTGGCCGCAATTTTTACCAAACCATTGATTCTTCTTATGGTTCCGGGCTTACCGACGGAAAGCATTACCCTGGCTGTAATCCTGACTCGCGTTATGTTGATTCAGTCCTTTTTTATGGCCTTAAATGGAATATCTCTTGGAATCCTTAACTCCCGCCATAACTTTATTGTTCCGGCTATCGGCAGTATCCTATACAATTTGGGAGTCATTGTGGTCGGTATAGGTCTTGCTCATTATTGGGGGATAATGGCGTTTGCGGTGGGAGTTGTACTTGGATCAGTGATCAATTTCTCGATTCAATTGCCAGCTTTAATTAAAACCGGGATAAAATACGTACCTTCGTTTAACTTCCGGCATCCTGGTTTTGTGCAGATGCTGACTCTAATGGTGCCAGTATTGGTAGGACTTTCGGTTACCCAACTGAACCTGTTTGTAAACCAGAATTTAGCTTCACACCTGGCGGAAGGAACCATATCGGCACTGCGCCTGGCTCAAAGATTGATGATGCTGCCCCTGGGTATATTCGGTACTTCGGTAGCTATGGCGGTTTTTCCTACTATGACTACGCAAACGGCCCGAGGTGAGATTAAACAGTTTAAGAGAACATTTAGCATGGGGCTAAGAGGGATTTTCTTGATTACTATTCCCGCAGGGGTTGGGTTGATGGCCTTGCGCGAACCCATAATCAGCCTGCTTTTCCTGCAAGGAAAATTCAACTCGGGAGACGTGGCATTAACAGCTCAAGCCTTATTCTTTTATGCTATTGGTGTGTTTGCCTACAGTTCATTGCAGGTTTTGAATCGTGCTTTCTATGCATTGAAGGATACTATTACACCGGTAGTTTCCGGAGTAACCTCAATTGGCATTAATATTTTTCTTTCTACGCTTTTAGTCCGTTATATGGAGCACAGGGGTGTGGCTCTGGCCTACACTCTGGCAGGAACTGTTAATATGATTGCCCTGGGGATCATTTTACGGTTGCGTGTTGGTCGCCTGGGAGGTTATAAAATAATGAAGAGTCTTGCAATATTTATTGGAGCTTCCCTGGTAATGTACTTTGTGACTACCGAATTTGTTTCTTACCTGGATCAATATCTATCCTTTGCTCCTAAAATAAACCAGGCGGTCACAGTATTTTCGGGGATGATAGTAGGGGCACTGGTATACGGCGTAAGCGTGATGGCTTTTCGACTGGAGGAGACCAGCTTGGTTCTGGAAATGGTTAAAAGACGCCTTCCTGGTCTTCCATTTAAATTCTAATTGTATCAAAATGAATTTAAGAAAAACCTGGAGGTAACAAGTGGATAAGATCCGCAATTTCTGTATCATAGCTCACATCGACCATGGAAAATCGACTCTGGCTGATCGGTTTCTGGAGATAACCGGAGCCTTGTCTCAGCGTGAAATGCGGGAACAATTCCTGGACACCATGGACCTGGAGCGGGAACGAGGAATAACTATTAAACTTCAGCCCGTGAAACTTGATTACCAGGCTCGTGACGGGAACAAATATATACTTAATCTTATAGACACACCTGGTCATGTAGATTTTACTTATGAGGTTTCACGCAGTCTGGCTGCTTGTGAAGGAGCACTGCTGGTAGTAGATGCTTCTCAGGGAATAGAAGCTCAGACTCTGGCTAACGTATATCTGGCTATGGATCAGAACCTTGAAATAATCGGGGTTATGAATAAGATTGACTTACCCAACGCTGAACCGGAACGGGTAAGTGAAGAGATGCACGAGGTTTTGGGGTTTTCATTGGACGAAATTATTCCTATATCAGCCAAATTGGGGACCGGGGTGGAAGAGGTTCTGGAAAAGGTGGTAACCAAAATTCCGCCGCCGACAGGAAACCCTGAGGGACCATTTCAAGCCTTGATATTCGACTCCTATTTTGACTCTTACCGGGGGGCCATTTCCTATATCAGAGTATTTGAAGGACAGGTGGAAAAAGGGGACATCATTAGAATGATGTCAACCGGGAAGGAATATGAGGTAGCGGAGATTGGGGTATTGACTCCCCACATGAAACCAGTTGATATCTTACAGGCAGGGGAAGTTGGATATCTGGCAGCCGGGATAAAAAACGTAAGAGATACCAGAGTCGGAGATACCATTACGCTGGCGAATAATCCTTCTGGACTGCCGTTGCCCGGATATCGTCAAGTAAAACCCATGGTATACTGTGGCCTTTACCCGATAGAAAACAATGAGTTTGAAAAGCTGAGAGATGCTCTGGATAAGCTCAAATTGAATGATTCTTCTTTACATTTCGAACCAGAGACCTCAGAAGCTTTGGGATTCGGGTTTCGGTGCGGCTTTCTGGGACTATTGCATATGGAGATTATCAAAGAAAGGTTAGAACGCGAGTATGACCTCGAACTTATAGCTACAGCTCCCAGTGTAGTATACTGGGTTGATCTGGTTGCAGGTGATACATTGGAGGTAGAAAACCCGGCCCTTTGGCCTGTGGCCGGAATGATTGAAAAAGTAAGGGAACCATATGTGAAGGCTACTATAATGGTTCCCGATCAGTTTATTGGCGGAGTAATGGAGTTATGCAGGGAAAAACGCGGGAGCTTCGCCAACATGGAATATCTTTCTCCCCATCGAGTTATGTTAACCTACGAAGTGCCGCTGGCAGAAATTCTCTATGATTTCTTTGATAACCTTAAATCCCGTACGCGGGGATACGCGTCGCTCGATTATGAACTTATCGGCTACCGCGAATCAGACCTGGTTAAACTGGATATCATGCTGAACGGCGACAATGTAGATGCATTGAGTTTTATTGCGCATCGGGAGAAGGCTTACCCTCGGGCCAAGTCAGTCGTAGAAAAATTACGCAAAATCATTCCCCGCCAGCTTTATGAGGTGGCTATCCAGGCATCAATAGGCAGTCGGGTAATAGCCCGGGAAAGTGTCAAAGCCAGGCGCAAAGATGTGCTGGCTAAATGCTACGGCGGTGACATTACCCGTAAGAAAAAACTTCTGGAGAAACAAAAAGAAGGAAAGAAACGTATGAAACAGATTGGTCATGTCGAAGTGCCAAGGGAAACTTTCATGACAATTCTGACCGTTGACGATGACAAATGACAGGTTTATATATACATTTCCCTTTTTGCCAATCAAAGTGTAATTATTGTGATTTTTACTCTATTCCCCTCGCAAAATATTCTCATTTGATGAAAGACTATGAAACAGCGTTGCCTAAGGAACTGGTGTGGGAAAGTAAAAAAGACTGGGGAAAAATTACAAGTATCTATCTGGGTGGAGGCACTCCCAGTCTAATGACCCCATCCGCCCTTTCTCGGCTTTTAGACACAACATACGCCCATTTTTTTATATCTCCGGACTGTGAAATAACAATGGAAGCCAACCCGGGAACGGTTACTCTTTCGCAGTTGAAGTCCTATCGTAACGCCGGGGTTAACCGACTCAGCATTGGTGTTCAGAGTCTCAAAAACCATGAATTAATAACCTTGGGCAGAATCCATTCACGGGATGATGTCATTAAAGCAGTAGATAATCTGCGAGATGCTGGTTTCAGCAATATTGGGATTGATCTCATTTATGGTATTCCAGGGCAGAATACCGAGGAGTGGCTTCAGACTCTGGAAGAGGCCATTGCTCTAGAGCCCGAGCATTTATCCTGTTACCTGCTGCAATTAGATGATCACGTTCCCCTGGCAAAACAGGTGGTTCAAGGGGAATTGGCTTTACTGGACGAGGATACTGAGAGTGAAATGTATTACTCTGCTCTAAAAACACTAAAGGACAGAGGTTATCAGCACTACGAACTATCAAATTGGTCCCTGGATGGGTTTCATTGCCGACACAACCTTAACTACTGGACCGGGGGAGCATATCTAGGAATCGGAGCGGGGGCAGTCAGTTATAAAGATGGTATTCGATATGTAAACCAGCCCAATGTGGAAGAGTACGCTGTACGCATCGCGAGTGGGGAAAAACCAGTGCAGGAAGAAATGGAACGAATGAACCCTCGTGATCGAGCAGCCGAGGCGATGATACTCGGGTTGAGATTAATTAAGGGTATTAATATACCGGAATATGGGAAACTATATGAGATTGATCCCTTTACCGTATTTGACACTGCCATTGAATGGGGCGTGAGGGAAGGGTTGCTTAAGAATGAGCCGCCATATCTTTCCTTAACTCCAAAGGCATATTTTCTGTCGAATCTGGTATTTGAAAAGTTTATTTAACCCCAATATTATCTGGCACTAAGTCCCCAGTGATTCTTGACAAAGGAATTAACTGGTGATATTTTTTATATAACAATATTAGCACTCGACGAAAGAGAGTGCTAACAGGGTGAGCGTTATGGAAATTGATGAACGGAAACGAGCGATTTTAGAAGCCATTATACGTGATTATGTTAAGACAGCTGAGCCTGTAGGCTCAAGGGCTATTGTCAAAAAGCATAATCTGGGTGTAAGCTCCGCTACGGTTAGAAATGAAATGGCTGATCTTGAGGAAATGGGTTACCTCGAACAACCCCATACCTCAGCAGGAAGAATACCTTCTGAGACCGGCTTTAGGTATTATGTTGACTACATGATGGTTAAGGATGAGGTTACAGAAGAGGAAGAGGAGTTTCTCCGGAATATTTTAGACCGTAAGGTTGACGATATGTCCAACCTGATTCAAAGAACCGGACAGGTTCTGGCTCAGCTGACGAATTATGCTTCCGTAACCGTAACTCCCCCCAGCAACAAGGCTGAGTTTAGAAATATGCAGATGGCGATGGTGGGAAAAGACCGGGCGATGATTATGCTCTTAACCGATGTGGGTACTGTTATTCATCGTCGTATTGAGTTGCCCACAGGTATTAGGGCTGAGGATTTACAGGTAGTCTCGGAGTTGTTTAATGCTACTTTTCAGGGCAAACAGTTGGGTGATGTCAGCCATACAATGTTAAGAAGTCTGCGCAACGAACTTTTACACCGCCGCAGGATTATTGAACGCGCTTTGGAAGCCCTGGAAGGAGCTATGAGCGAGGACGAGGATGAAAAAGTCTATATCAGCGGAACTCTTAACATACTCAACCAGCCTGAATTTAAAGACTTTGAAAAACTAAAGAAGGTACTGGTAGCTTTAGAGGAACATGATTTTATTAAGAACCTTCTTCAAGAAACCGGGCTAAAAGAGGTCAGAATCAAAATCGGCAACGAGAACGAATCAGAGGAAATCAAAGAATTAAGCCTCGTGTTTACATCTATGGAATCCGAAGGCAAAGACATGGGGAGAATTGGACTTATAGGTCCGGTTAGAATGGAGTATTGGAAAGCTTCTTCTTCTGTAGAAAAGGTTAGGGATATTATTCAAGATATTATATCAGGAATAATCAAGTAGTAGATTCGAATCAACAAATGGTTGGTGATACGGTGAGCAGCAGGCCAAATGGATCTGGTCAGGAAATTGACGAGAGATTTAAGACTCTGTTAAACAATACCCAGGCAGCCCGGGTGGTTTCCCAGGCGGTCGAGGGGACTATTGGCCCGCGTGGGCTTGATACCATGATGGTTGACAACTTTGGTGATGTCATAATCACCAATGATGGGTTAACTATTCTTAAACTAATGGATGTTAATCACCCGGTTGCTCATATGATTATTAATACTGCCAGGGCTCAACAAGAGGAAGTCGGGGATGGTACAACCACCGCAACTATTATGGCTGCGGCTATGGTGGCTGAGGGTACAGCCCAGGTTATGCGAGGTGTTCCGGTAACCAGAATCCTGGAAGGCATAAATATTGGTGTTAAACGGGGATTGGAAGAAATAGAACTCAGATCACAGAAGGCTTCTGGCTTAACTGACCCCCGGTTATATCAGGTAGCCTTGATTGCTGGACGCGGTGATCGAGAAATCGCTCAGCTGGTTACCGAAGCTATAGTTCTTATTGGGGAAGAACGGTTGCGGGAACCAGGGTTTAAACTCGCTGATACGCTGATCGGGTTGGAAGGGTGCCCGAGCCAGGTTTTGGAAGGGGTAATCATTAAAAAAGAGCCTTTGAACCGGGATATGCCGAGACAGGTTAGTAATGCCTGTATTGCTATAATAGACGATAATTTAAGACCTGAAGAAATAGGAGACGGAGCCCTGGGAACCGAGTCCGGTTTCAAGAAGTATCTCGAATTAAAGGAAAAATATCAGTCCAATTTGCAGAAATTGATCGATCTTGGAGTCAATGTGGTTTTGGTTGACCGGAGCATTGATGACCAGGCCGAAGAAGTCTTTACCGATGCAGGAATAATGGCGGTTCACCGGGTTAGCCGGCATGAACTGGACAGAATCAGCGAATTAACGGGTGCTAGAAAGGTTAAAAGAACCGCCCTTAACCGGGATTTGGAACAATTACAACGTTACCTGGGCAGTGCTCGTTTGGTGGAATATCGAGAAGAATTGACTCAGATAAGGGTGGTAGGCGGTCCTCAGAAGGGTGTTGCCACTATTATAATCGGAGCTTCCACCTCGGAGGTGGTTGAGGAGAAAGAACGTATGGCCAAAGACTCGGCCGCGGCACTGCAGGCGGCTTATGCCGACGGAATGGTTCCGGGTGGAGGCTGTATTGAGGTATGGCTGGCATCCTGCCTGGAGGAGTTGGCCCACCAGGTTCAGGGCATGACTTCTTATGGCGTGTTATGTGTAAAAGAAGCCCTGGAAAGGCCATTTTCCTGTATTATGAACAATGCCGGATATAATCCCCTGGAAAAACTTGTCCAGGTGGTTCAGGCGCAGCAGACAGCTGGAACTCCCGGATGGGGGATTGATTGTGATGATGGTGCTGTGGTAAGCGTTACCGAGGTCGGAATATGGGACCCGGCACCGGTTAAAACCAAAGCCCTAAAGGCTGCAGGTGAAGTAGCATCAGCTATTTTAAGAATAAACACAGTGATTAAAAAAAGAGATGTATCTGGTCAATATGCCAATGGGAATTCTGACGGGTGAGGTGATAGATTATGGAAGAAAAAGAACTAAATCAGAATCAGGTATCAGTAGATTCAGAGAGTTCATCCCCACTAGATGATAAAAATGAACCATCTGAATTAGAGCTTCTTCAGCAATCATTGGAGACTGAGAAGGCCCGGGCTGATGAATACCATAATAAATACTTGCGAGTGCTGGCAGACGCAGACAACCAGCGTAAACGCTGGCAAAAAGAAAAGGAAGAGATGTTTCGTTACGCAAGTTTTTCTTTGTTGCGCAAGCTTCTGCCGGTCTTAGACGATTTTCATCGCGCCCGTGCGGCTGCTTTGGCAGCAAAGGACGAAGCGTCTCTCCTTAAAGGAATTGAGATGATTGAAAAACGTTTTGCCGAGATAATTGCTCAGGAGGGCGCAACGGCGATTCCGGCGTTAGGAGAAACTTTCGACCCCCAGAAACATGAAGCCTTGATGGTTGAGGAAACGGAAGTACATCCGGAAGGGACTATCCTTCAAGAACTTCAGGCCGGGTATATGTTAGGCGAAAGGGTATTAAGACCCAGCCTGGTTAAAGTGGCTAAACCACCCGAAGGCAGTTCATAGTATTTGAGCAATGAACATACTGCGGGTTTACAAGATTAAGAAGTATAGCGGAGGTGTAGATTACAATGGGTAAAGTTGTGGGAATTGACCTGGGGACCACAAATTCTTGCATCGCTTTCATGGATGGACAGGATATCACAGTTATACCAAATGCCGAAGGGGAGAGAATAACTCCCTCAGTGGTAGGTTTTTCGAAAACCGGTGAGCGACTGGTGGGAAGGGTAGCCAAGCGACAGGCGGTTACCAATCCAGATCGTACGGTCTCGTCAATAAAACGTCATATGGGGACCACACATCGTGTAACTATAGATGGGAAGGAATATTCACCACAGGAAATATCAGCATTCGTTCTGCAGAAAATGAAGACCGATGCTGAAGCATACCTGGGAGAACCTGTTACCCAAGCAGTTATTACAGTGCCGGCATATTTTACCGACAGCCAGCGCCAGGCCACTAAAGACGCTGGGAAAATTGCTGGGCTGGAGGTCCTTCGAATCATTAACGAGCCCACCGCTGCCAGCCTGGCCTACGGTCTCGATAAGGAAGGCAACCAGACCATCCTGGTATTTGACCTGGGAGGCGGAACTTTCGATGTATCTATCCTGGAAATCGGCGGAGGGGTATTTGAAGTTAAAGCTACCAGCGGAAACAACCGCCTGGGGGGAGACGATTTCGACGACCGGATAATCGAATATCTGGTTAACGAATTTAAAAAAGATACCGGTGTCGATTTGAAGAAAGACAAGATGGCCCATCAGAGACTGAAAGAGGCTGCGGAAAAAGCCAAACACGAGTTATCAACTGTAACTACTACAGACATAAACATACCTTTTATAACCGCTACCTCTGAGGGACCTTTGCATCTGGAAAAAGCACTGACCAGGGCCAAGTTTGATGAGATTACAGCAGACTTGGTTGAGAAAACCATGGGACCTACACGACAGGCTTTAAAAGACTCCGGGCTATCGCCCCAACAGATCGACAAGGTTATACTGGTTGGAGGTTCGACCCGTATGCCTTCGGTACAAAACGCCATTAAAAACTTCCTGGGTAAAGAACCCTATAAAGGAATAAATCCGGATGAGGTAGTAGCCGTTGGTGCAGCTATCCAGGGAGCTGTCCTGGCCGGTGAGGTTAAAGATGTAGTGCTGCTGGATGTTACACCGCTGTCGCTGGGGATTGAAACTCTCGGAGGAGTCTTTACTCAAATGATAGAACGCAATACAACCATCCCCACATCCAAAAGCCAGGTTTACACTACCGCCGCAGATAACCAGACTTCTGTAGAAATACATGTTCTGCAGGGTGAAAGATCCATGGCTCGTGATAATGTAACCCTGGGAAGGTTTAACCTGGTGGGTATTCCCTCGGCGCCCAGAGGGATTCCGCAGATTGAGGTCAAGTTTGACATTGATGTCAATGGTATAGTTCACGTTACTGCCAAAGATATGGCTACCAATAAAGAGCAGACCATTACTATTACTTCATCTTCCGGCTTAAGCCAGGAAGACATTGAGAAGATGGTCAAAGATGCGGAAAAGTTTGCTGATGAGGATCGTAAGAATCGGGAATCGGCTGAGGTTCGCAATAACGGTGACAGTATGGTGTATCAGGCAGAAAAGACTGTGAAGGAATTTGGAGAAAAGGTCGATAAGGAACTGGTTGACAAATTAAATTCGGCCCGGGAAGAACTGGCTAATGCTTTGCAGGGGGATGATACTGATCTGATTAAGCAGAAAACTGAAGAAGTTACAACGGCTTTATATGAATTGACTTCCAAAGTGTATGAGCAGAACGCCCCCAATCCGGAAGCTCCAAGTGACGGTGTTTACGACGCCGAATATGATGTTGCCGACGATAAGGACCAGGATAATAAGTAAATTTTTGCCGGGCGAAGGTTATGCATCTTCGACCCGGCATTGTAATGTATAATATTTTTATATGTAACCTGAAAGGTGGTCTAATAATTGGCAAAGCGGGACTACTATGAGGTTCTGGGTGTTCCGCGATCTGCTACCCAGGATGAAATTAAAAAAGCATACCGTGCTGCGGCATTAAAATATCATCCCGATGTGGCTGAGAACAAAGAAGAAGCCGAAACCATTATGAAAGAGATGAATGAGGCTTATGCCGTCCTTAGCGATGAACAGAAGAGACGGCAATATGACCAGTTTGGTCATGATGCTTTTGATCCCAACCAGGGATTTGGTGGATTCGACTTCGATCTGGGGGGAGTAGGCGACATCTTCGATATGCTTTTTGGAGGCGGTGGAGGACGCCGCCGCCGGACCGGGCCGCAAAGAGGGAACGACCTTGAGGTTCAGGTGGACATTGAATTCGAGGATGCGGCTTTTGGTGTAGAAAAGGATATAAAGCTGCCCCGTATTGAAGAGTGTGGAACCTGTAAAGGAAGCGGAGCCGAACCGGGTACTTCTCCTACCTCTTGCGCTACCTGCGGCGGGAAAGGGCAGGTTAGAGCAGTGCAAAACACACCTTTTGGACGTTTTGAAACGGTCAAGGCCTGTGGACGTTGCGGGGGTACCGGCCATATTATCGAAAAACCATGTAAAACATGTAACGGGGCGGGGAAAGTAAGGAAAACGAGAAACATTAATATAAAGATTCCTGCCGGGGTGGACGTCGGGTCTCGTCTGCGTATGCAGGGAGAGGGTGAAGCCGGGCAAAGAGGCGGGCCCCCGGGGGACCTTTATGTGCATATATCGATCAGAAGTCATAAAATATTTGAACGAAATGGTGTGGATATTTACTGTGAGGTGCCTATATCCTTTGCTGAAGCAGCTTTAGGAGGCGAAGTCGACGTTCCTACTTTAGATGGGAAGTCGCAGATTAAAGTTCCAGAAGGAACTCAGACCGGAGGCAGGTTTGTTTTAAAAGGCAAAGGAATACCGCATCTGAGAGGGCATAAACGCGGGGACCAGATAGTAATAGTCAAAGTGCTCACCCCTACGCGTATAAACGAGAAGCAGAAGGAACTTTTGCGCAAGTTTGCAGAGGAAGAGGAGAAACGAAGCGGTTCTGCCAGGAAAGGGATTTTTGAGAAAGTGAAAGACGCTTTCTCAGGTTGATGAGGTGATCTGATTTGGATTGGACTGAGATCAGAGTAACTACTGAACAATCCTGCGTTGATGCTATCGCAGGATTATTTTATGTTTGGGGGGCCGGGGGAGTAGCTATTGAAGACCCGACGGCTGTCAGGGGTTATATTGAACGGGGAGAATGGGACGCCCACAATTATTCAGATGATTATCTCGTGCTTAACCAGGTGATGGTCAGCGCCTTTTTTCCTCTTCCGTTTGAATTGGACAGCAATAAGCTAAAGCAAGTAAATGATGCCACTGGCCCAGGCTGTAAGATTAAGACGACAATTATTCGGGAAGAAGATTGGGCAGACAATTGGAAAACCTATTATCATATTACGCGGGTAGGATCGAACATTGTAATTAAACCATCATGGAGGGAATATGAAAGTAAACCCGAAGATCTGATTATCGAATTGGATCCGGGCATGGCTTTCGGAACCGGAACTCATATAACTACCCGTCAGTGCCTGGAATTATTGGAGGAAAAAATGACCGGAGGGGAATCGGTGCTGGATATCGGCACCGGATCAGGAATTCTCGCCATTGCCGCAGTGCTTCTAGGCGCCAAACAAGTTGCAGCACTTGAAATAGATCCGGTGGCTGTTGGAGTTGCGGGTAGTAATTTTGAAAACAACCAGGTAGACCAAAACATAGTCTTGAATACTGGGGATTTCGCTGACTATCAGGGCCCGGATGTTGATGTTTTGATCGCTAATCTGACCGGTAATGTAATTATCAAGTTACTGGACAGGATTACGCACCAGGTTAAGCCCGGGGGATTATTTATAGGAGCGGGGATTAACCGGGAACAATGGATAACCCTGAAAATAGAGATGGATAAAAAAGGTCTGCAGGTTTTAAAGACTCTGGAAGAAGAAGAGTGGGTTGGGGTCTTGGCCCGAAGGCCATCAAAATGAGACGTTTTTACGTTGAGACCGGGACTATTGTAGCCGGTAGGGTTTGCTTGACCGGGAGTCAGTCCAAACATGCCTTGCAGGTATTACGTCTTCAACCGGGGGAAAAGGTAATAATCTTTGATGGGTCAGGTGTAGATTATCTAATTGAATTGGAAGAAGTAACACCTGGTTCAGTCACGGGAACTGTTATTGAAACCCGGGAGAATGTTAACGACGGCTTACTATCAGTTACCCTGGTACAAGCTCTGGGTAAGGGTGACAAGATGGATTTCATTATTCAAAAGGCAGCGGAGTTAGGAGTTAGAAAGATAATTCCGACAGTTACAGAACATACGGTGGTAAAGCTTAGCGGAGAAAAAGCTACGGAACGAGTAAACCGCTGGAACCGTGTAGCCATTGAAGCCTGCAAGCAATGCGGGCGTAGTCGGCCTCCATTAGTTGAGAAAATCGTCAATTTAACCGAGGTAACGAAACAATGTTCAGAAGCTTCCGGCCTGTTCTTCTATGAAGGAGCCAGAGATATCAGCCTTAAAGGCGTTTTAAAACAACATGCCAACGAAATTCTGGCTCAAGGCGTTTACTTGTTCATTGGCCCTGAAGGAGGGTTTTCTTCAGGTGAGGCAGATCTCGCTCGAAGGAGCGGATTAGAACTTGTCGGGTTAGGCCCAAGGATACTGCGAACCGAGACCGCAGGTATTACAGCCATATCAATAGTGATGTATGAATTAGGTGATCTGGGGGGCTCGTTATGAAAGCAGCGGTTTATACCCTGGGATGCAAAGTTAATCAGGTAGAGACCGAGGCTATTAAGGAGTCATTGATCCAGGATGGATATGAAATAGTCGACTTTCCTGAAGCAGCTGACGTTTTTATTATTAATACCTGCGCGGTAACTCAGATCGCGGATAAAAAGTCCCGGGCTGTTATCAGAAGGGCTAGAAGAATCAACCCCCTAGCTCGGGTAGTGGTGACCGGTTGTTATAGTCAGGTTTTTCGTGAGCAGATAGAAAGTATGGGTGATATTGACCTTATCATTCCGAATAAAGATAAAGAAGACCTTGCCGGAATACTTAAACAATATATTAGTACCGGACAGGCGGCCAACGACTCCCTTGAACGGGAAGACAAACTGCAGGCCATTAAATATAGCGAACGCCATCACAGGACCAGAGCCTTCGTAAAGATTGAGGACGGCTGTGAAAGTTGGTGTACTTACTGTATTGTACCCCAGGCCCGAGGCCGGATCCGGAGTAAACATCCCGAAGATGTATTGAGTGAGATACAAGGAATGCTGGATTTAGGGTATAGGGAAATAGTTTTAACGGGGATTCATATAGGACAATATGGCAGGGATCTGGAGAAATGGGAGTTAGTCACCTTATTAGAATTTCTCCTGTATAAATTGTCGGGAACCTACAGATTGAGGTTAGGCTCAATAGAAGTAAGCGAACTAAATGTCAGGCTAAGAGAATTGATAACTGGCGATCGCAGGCTTTGTCGCCATCTGCACATACCACTACAGAGCGGCAGTGACAAAATTCTGCACCTTATGAACCGGCATTACTCATCGCGACAGTACCTTGACCTGCTGCAAACCGTAGCAGATAATTTACCTGGTATAGGATTAACAACTGATGTAATGGTAGGCTTTCCCGGAGAAGGGGAAACCGAATGGCATGAAACCGTTAGTCTGATTGAGGGGAGCCCGTTGAATGACCTTCATGTATTTCGTTTTTCGCCCCGGCCAGGTACCCGGGCTGCCACTTTTTCTGGCACAGTAAGCAATGAAATTAAGAACTTTCGCAGCCGGCAGCTAATTGACCTGGGTGAAAGAAAAAGGTACAAGTTTATGAAATCACTGGTCGGCGGAAAAACTCAGGTGCTTACGGAAAAAAGAGTTGACGGGGTTACCCGAGGGTTAAGTGACAATTACGTTGAGGTCGATCTTGAAGACCAGGTCCCTTTAAACACGCTTTTTAACGTTGGGATTCAGCAGCAGAAGCAGCAGGGGACTTTGGCAGGGGTTATTTTAGATGAGAATATGAAAATTTAATACTGGAAGAATATAGATATGGGAATAATATAGATAAGCTTTAAGGGCATAGTTCTCGTTCTATCTTGCATACCCAGGTAGTTGCCTCCAATGGTTGAGTAGTTTATTATTGTGTCATAAGATACCAAATTAATATATTCGGTTCATTAGCAGGAAGAATCAACATTCACGTTGAATTATATATGGATTGATTTTTATTGCTGGTGATAAGCCAGGTAGTTATCAATGGACAACAAACCTCCGTCTTTGAAGGGAGGGAAAAGATCTGGAAGACTGTATATTCTGCAAAATCATTAACCGGGAAATCGGTTCATCCGTTGTTTTTGAAGACGACCGGATAATTGCCATTAAAGATATAAAACCACTGGCACCGGTTCATATTTTGTTAATTACGAAAAAGCATGTAGCGAACCTTGAAGAAATAGACGAAGATGATATCGAACTATTGGGATATATACAATGGAGAGCCCGGGAGATAGCCCGTGATTTGGGCCTGGGAGGTAATTACCGTATTATGACTAACTGTGGTGAAAAGGCCGGACAAATGGTTTTTCACCTGCATTACCACCTCCTGGGAGGAAAGGAAATGGATTGATTGCATTGCTTGACGATAGGTAGGTCTAAGAGTAGAATGAAAAAGCATGCTGAAATGTCTGGCGGATGGAGGGGAGGGAAATTGTGAGCGAGGTCAAAGTTGGTAAGAATGAATCTTTAGATAGTGCCATTAAGAGATTCAAACGCTCCTGCCAGCGGTCGGGCGTAATGAAGGATATGCGTAGACACGAACATTACGAAAAACCGAGTGTCAGGAAAAAGAAAAAGGCTGAGGCTGCGAGAAAAAAGAAAAAAAAGTGGAGTTAGGGAGGCAGTTAAATGTCCCTGAAGGATACTCTGCTTGAAGATTTAAAAACAGCTATGAAGGCCAGAGAAGCCGGAAAGATTAAGGTATCGGTTATCAGGCTGACTAGGGCTGCAATACAGACCGAGGAAATCGATAAAAGGCGTGATCTCACTGAAGCCGAGCTTCTGGAGGTCCTTAGCAGGGAGATAAAAAAGAGAAAAGAAGCTTTGCCGGACTACCAGAAGGCTGGAAGGGATGAAGCCGTCAAGCAATTACTAGAAGAAATAACTATTCTTCAAGCCTACCTTCCCGAACAGTTAAGTGAAGAAGACATCCGGTCTTTGATTAAAGAAGTAATAAATGGGACAGGTGCCCAGGGGGTAGAAGAACTAGGACGGGTAATGAAAGTAATAATACCCAAAACCAAAGGCCGGGCGGATGGTAAACTAGTGAGTGATCTGGTTAAAGAAATTTTGGTCAAGAAATGAAGTCTGGTAGGCGATCTTACCAGACTTTATTTTTTGCTTCCATGTGGAGTTGTTGAAATATGTCATTTATGAATCGAGGAATGCAAAACCGGAAACAAAAAATTATTCTTTGGATAATAGTTGCCCTGGTAGTTCTTAGCTTTTTGTTGACGATAGTGATTCCTCTGTGGGCTTCGCAGAATAAGGTCCCACTGGTACGTATTAAAGGAGTCTTGACTCCTGCAACGGCAAACTATACCGAGAAGGCGTTCCAGACTGCAATGAACAGCCAGGCCCAATGCATAATTATTGAATTGGATAGTTCGGGAGGCAGTATGGCAACTGCCATACATATTAGGGATCAGATGAATAATAATACTGTTCCTACTATAGTGTTTATAAAGGGGCAGGCTCAATCCGCAGCCTGCCTCATTGCTTTAGCCGGGGATTATCTTTATATGACTCCTGGTTCTACTATTGGAGCAGGATCGAGCCGAATATTCGATATTGCCAATGAGGTAGAAAGAAGTAATGAAGAGAGTATAACGGCTTGGAAAGCAGAAATGGAGGCGGTGGCGTTAGCTCATGGACGTAATGCTGCTGTCGTACGGGGATTTGTTGATCCTACTGATAATGTGAGAGGTTTATCAGGACCAGGAGGGAGAATAAGGCTTAACACCAAGGAAGCCTTGGAGCAGGGTGTATGTGACGGGGAAGCCGGTGATGTTGCCAAAGTCATGATGCTAATCGGAAAAAAGAACTCCCAAATCGATACGGTTAACCCTGGAGGCTTAAATAAAGCAATTAACGATTTAGCTCAACCTGACATAGCTATTATTCTATTGATTTTAGGGATGACATTGTTAGTCGTAGAGGTTATTTCTTTCGGCTGGGGAATTCCCGGATCTTTGGGCATTATTTGTTTAGGAGTTTATGTTTTTTCCCAATTCAAGTCGGGGGTAACAGGTTGGGATGGCCTGGCAATTTTTGCTGTAGGAGTTGTTCTTATTTTAATCGAAATGTTAGCTTTTCCTGGTTTGGGCTGGCCGGGTTTGGGAGGACTGCTGGCTATGGGGATGGCATTAATCCTTGCCAGTGCCCAGGCTTACCGGGGATGGACTATTCTTATAATTTCTGCGTTAGGAACAGTGTTATTCCTGTCCACTTATATTTACGTTTTAAAGAAAAGAGGCTTATTGCTGCAACCCGAAGAAACCAGTCTGCTCGGAAATCTTGATCACAAGGAATACATGAATCAAATAGGAGAGGCTTTAAGTCCTCTAAACCCGAAGGGAGAAATAATCATCAAGGGACGGCGCCTTAAAGTAGTAAGCCGTACTGAATATGTCAGACCGGGACAGAAAGTCAGGGTAGTGAACATAATCGGCCGTAAAGTTGTTGTTTCCCCCGAGGATAATAACGAAATTATTCCGTCCTGAAGGACTGACCGCACATAGTTGTTCAATAAACCATTACCCCCTCTTTTATCAAGCCTTTTCCTTTTTAATACACCTTTAACTCAAATCATTTCTGATCTTAGTTCCAGGGTCTGGATTAAAACCCCATGACGTAAAAGTTACTAATTTGAATTGCAATCGTTCCCCCTGCATAAAGTGTATATGACAGGAGGAAGATTATGGCTGACAAAAAAGATAATAAAAAAATGGACTGGCTCCTGGCGAATGTTCTTGAGCTTCCAAGGGATCTGGTTATGGATTCATCACGGTTAACTATGATAGGACAAAATGAAATGTTTTTAGAAAACCATAAGGGCATAATTGAGTACCGTTCGGAATTGATCAAAATCAATCTGGCCCGTGGGTTTATCGAAATTGAGGGAGAAGGAATGGAAATCGTTAGTATTACCGGAACCGAACTTACCCTGGTAGGCCGAATATTTGGATTAAGATTTATCCAATAGGACAACCGGAGAATTTCGTGTCATTAATACATTGCGGTAAAGCAGTTTCTAAAACTGAGTAAATCATAGTCTTTGTTGTTCGTTAAAAAGGGGGATTTAAGTGGGCGTGAATCGCTGGTTGGATTATATGGGAGGATTAATAACGGTTCGGATCAAAGGTACATTCCCGGAAAGAGTTATAAATCAAGCATTAAGCAGGGGCCTTATCTTTACTGGGTTAAAACGGGATGAAACCGGTATAGTTCTACAGGTCAGGCAAAGCGGAATTAAAGCTTTAAAGAATATCGCTGACCAATCTGAACATGAAATCGATGTTGTTAAGCGAGAAGGCCTGTCTTTCCTCGGCCGGAAAATGTCTAGACGATGGATGCTGATTGCTGGTGGTTTAGTATTTATCCTGGCTTTATATACATTTTCATCATTCCTGTGGGATGTTCAGGTGGTTGGCAATCGTAAGGTAAACAGCCAGGTGATTTTGAAAAGTGCAGCTCACTATGGCTTGTCACGTTGGGCTTTTAAAGGAGCTTTGGATAAGAACCGGGTAGAGGAAGGCATAATTTGTGATATTTCTGACCTCTCATATGTTGAACTTGATATTAAAGGGGTAAAGGCTACCGTGAAGGTAATTGAAAAAGTTTTACCGCCTGATGAACTGATCGGCCCGTGCAACCTGGTAGCAACTCGGGGCGGGGTTATCGAAGAAATCCTGGTTTTACAGGGAAGTCCGATGACCTCCACTGGTTCAACGGTTGGCAAAGGAGATATTCTAATATCAGGGGTTATTGAACCACCGGAACCGGCTTTTGAAAGGATAGAGCCTGCCGTTCCACAGATCGTTCGTGCCCGGGGCATTGTCAGGGCCCGGGTGACTTATGAAGGATATGGAGAACACCCGCTGGAGGAACATTATAGTACCCCTACCGGCAGAAAAGCAAATAGTATTGTGTTACAAACCCCCGAGAAGAAATTGGTACTAAGATCGGAAAGATTAAAATTCAAAAGATACCGTGCAGCCAAAAGGGAATATAAGTTAAACACGCCATGGGGCAGGCTGTCTTTAATAAGACGCAACACTATTGAAGTAAAGGAAAAAAACCAGTATTATGATCCGGAAAAAGCTTTAGATATGGCTAGAGAAAATGCAGTTAGGAATTTACAAAAGCAAATGAAAGGTGCTGAGAAGATTATTTCTACCAGAACTCGTATTGTATCTTCACCCAGCGATACTGTGATACGGGTGGTGGCAATGGCTGAAGTATTAGAGGATATTACTCGCCCCCTGCCGATTAACCTGGAAGAGAAATAAAGAAAGTAAAGCCCAATATGGAGAACGAATCCAGATAAATGCCTTATAACATCCTTTTTCTCCAGAATGCACTTTTAATTACATTCCTTCCTTTTGATGTAATCCTTGTTTGCCGGGTGTTATTTGTCCTTTAATAACGTACTATTTACTGATATAATAATCCATAACTTAAATTATACTAGAGAAGTATTTAAGGGAAGGTGGATGGACTATGGAAGGGAAACAGTTTGAGACTATCAATTTCACTATTCAGGACAATGGTGTTGCTATCATTGAGTACAACCGCCCCAAACAAATGAATGCGGTAAATGAACAAATGACCGTGGAGTTTCCAGCAGCCTGTAAGATTGCTGCTGAAGATGACAACGTAAAAGTCATAATAGTGACAGGAGCTGGCAAAGGCTTCTCCTCTGGCGGTGACATCTCTTCACTTGCGGGTATGAAGAATCCGATTCATGCCAAATCAACATATGATTTATCTAGTGACATTGTAGAAGCGGTTTACCAGTTGGAAAAACCGGTCATTGCTGCCGTAAACGGACCTGTTGCTGGTGCCTCACTGGCCACTATGATGGCCTGCGATTTGATCATTGCGGCCGATACAGCTCGATTCGGCTTTACCTTCATGCAGGTAGCATTTCTGCCGGATAGCGGTACATCATATTTTCTAGCGCAGAAAGTGGGCTACCACAAGGCTCTGGAGATTCTTTGGTTCGGTAAAATCCTTAGCGCCCAGGAAGGTTTGGAACTTGGACTGGTGAATAAACTGGTATCCGCCGAAGAATGCTTGCCTGAAGCCGTGAAGTGGGCTGAAAGACTTGCCCAACAACCAATAATGGCGGTGGAATGGGACAAAAAGCTAATGCGGGCTGCACTTAAAAATGATTTCTACCAGCAGGTTGACATGGAGAGCATGTACCAGATTCTTACCTGGTCTTCTCCTGACTTCATGGAAGGTGTTATGTCGTTTGTGGAAAAACGCAAGCCGGTTTTCAACCAGAAGAGCAAAAAAGATATGACAAAGTGAAATGCGGGTGACTAAATAAAGATTGTAAAGAAGAACTGCCTAAAACGATGAAGTTCGGGCGGTTTTTCTTTTTAGAGGAAAAAATTAGCTTTGATAAGATTTATCATCCACAATAGAGTTTATAAAGCATTCTACTAATAACGGATCAAACTGTGAACCAGAGCAGCGTTTTAATTCCTGAATTGCTTCATTAATAGTAAGGGCATGGCGGTAGGGTCGGTCTGAGGTCATGGCATCAAAGGCATCAGCTATTGCCAGTAAACGGCATTCCATAGGGATATCTTCTTCTTTTAAACCCAGGGGATAGCCATTACCGTTCCACCATTCGTGATGCTTCAGTATCCATTCCGCTATGGGTGCCAAATCTGGAGCGGTAAGTGCAATGCGGTAACCAATTTCACAGTGTTTCTGCATCTCGACATGCTCATCACTGGTTAAGGAAGCGGCTTTAAAAAGAATACGATCTGGAATCCCAACTTTGCCTATATCGTGAAATTGGGCCAGCAAGCGTAGATTGTTTAAATCCTGATCTGCTAGACCAATTGTACAACCAAGGGTGTAAACCAGGTATTGCAGCCTTTCGGCATGCCCCTCCGTTATAAAATCCCTGGCTTCTAAAGCCTTTAGGAGAATTTTAACCAGAGCACTCCGGGTACTGTTTCGATTGTTTAACTTCTGGCGATGCATGTCATTATCAGCTTCTTTATATATTTTGGATAGAGTTGTAGTAGATTCCTGTCTGACGGCAAAGCCTATGGCTATGTTTAAAGGAATAGGTGCGTCTATATTACTATTTGCAACGGCATTACGTATGCGTTGACATGCTTCTTCAACCAGCACTCGCGGTGTATTAGGCAGCAGAACTCCGAATTCATCGCCTCCAACCCGGGCCACAACATCGCTCTCGCGAAAACAGCTCTTAATTATCAATGCCAGGTTCTTCAACAAGTCGTCCCCTACTTCATGTCCAAGCGTATCATTTACAAATTTAAGACCATTAAGGTCGCACATTATCAAGCCGACCGGATTAAACCTGCCACTTTCCAAACGACGCATTTCTTCCTCAAAATATGCCCGGTTGTAGATGCCGGTCATTACGTCATGCAGGCTTAAATAATGGAGCCGGTCTTCCATTTGTTTAGTCATTTTTAACTCAGTAATATCCTGGGCTATCGAGGATAAATATGCTACCGAACCATCGGGCTTGCAATGGCTAATCAAGGCCTGCAGCAGAGGAATCTCACGGCCGGTAACATCTAGAATTGCGGTTTCTCCTTTCCAGGAACCCTCTTTGATAGCTGTAGGATAGGCTTTATTGACAATAATATCAAAAGCCCACTCGGGGTATAGATTTCCTATATTGACCTTGGACAGGTCCTGGGATTCCCCGATGCCAAACGTTGCCCGCGCCGCATCATTAAGATACTTAAGTTTACCATCTAATCCGAATGTGCCAACCAGGTTAGGAGTAGCTTCAATTATCGCCGTTAGACGATTTTGAGTCTCTTCTGCAAGTTTGCGTTCCGTCATGTCCCTGAAAGTTTCAATGGCACCTATTATCTGCCCTTGAGAGTCGCGCAGATAGGTAGCTTTTCCCCAGACATAAGCCAGACCTGTAGGGTTATATACTGCTTTAACCCAACCTTCGCCAGTAATGGACCCGGCATATCTGACCAGCTTTTCATAGTGGTGATTAGTGGTGTTCGGGGATAGCACCAAGTCGGTTAATACGGGTACTCGGCGGCCGTAAATAGCCATGGAATGCTCAAAATTATTTTTTCCTAGAATGTCCTTTGCTATTACTCCGGTCATATTTTCGAGGGCCTGATTCCAAATGATGACTTCTCCGCGATTATTAATTGCAAAAGTAGGGTCTGGCAATAAATTTATTATATCGTGAAGAAAAGTCTCTGATTCCGTTAGCTCCTGTTGAGCTTTTTTCTCCTGAAGAAGTCGGTGAACACGATGAAGCAACAGAGTCCAGTTCACAGGTTTGTTGATAAAATCATTGACTCCTGCCTCAAAACCCAAACTAACCGATCGGTCATCAGCCAATGTGGTAAGCATCAAAATAGGAACAAATAGCCCACCAGGAGACTCTCGAATCTGACGACAGGCGGCAAAACCATCCATTACTGGCATGACTGCATCAAGCAATACCATATCGGGATTGAATTTCGTATATTTAGAGAGTCCTTCGAGACCGTTACTTGCTTCGATTACCCGATACGATTCTGACTCTAATCGTTCTCTAACCAGAGTTCTGGTTAATCTATCATCATCTACTACTAGAATCAAGGGTTTTACTTCACCAGGATCAGGTTTGTACAATTTTATCCTCCGCAAGTAAGCATTAGAAACAAGTTCTATCTCTGCCATTAATCTTCCTTCTTTTATGTGGAGAATTTCTACAGTATTTGACAGAAATAATCGATTACATTTACGAAAACTAAGATTAAGTTATAGGTGTTAATGGGGGTAGGTTTGCGCTTGGATAGGTAGTATGTGGTATATTGATGTTGTACGTTTTTTACGATTGGTCAGAAAGGGTTCAGGAGGTTCAGTGTTTGCCGAACAAAGAAGCTAAGGTATCAATAAAGGATAATCAGGATGCCGCTGTGTTTTTTGGCCCTGGTGATGAGAATTTTAAATATTTGGCCAAAATATGCAAGGTTGAGTTATCGGCCAGAGGCGGCGAAATAAGCATCAAAGGGGAAGAAAGTGCTGTAGAAGAAACGGTAGCAGTAATAACCAGTCTTCTCGATGTAATTAAGAATGAGAGCCACTTAACTCCAACCGAGATAGCCTATGCCTTCTCTGTGATCCAAAAGGGACAGAATATTAAAGACGTCGTATCTGGAACAATTCTTAGTTCTGCTCGCGGCAAGGCGGTCAGAGCAAAAACATTAGGGCAAAAACGTTACGTTCAGGCTATACTGGAAAACGATGTGGTTGTGGGTATAGGTCCGGCCGGAACGGGAAAGACATACCTGGCTGTGGTAATGGCTGTTCGTGCTCTGCGCAATAAAGAGGTACAGCGCATAGTGTTGGTCCGGCCAGCGGTGGAAGCCGGTGAAAAACTTGGTTTTTTACCCGGAGATTTAATAGAAAAGGTTAACCCCTACTTAAGACCGCTTTATGATGGGCTTTTTGATGTGCTGGGTATAGAGGTGGCGCAAAGATACATGGAAAAGAATATAATCGAGGTAGCGCCACTGGCGTATATGCGTGGGCGAACTCTAAATGATGCTTTTATAATATTAGATGAGGCCCAAAATACCACTCCCCAGCAAATGAAAATGTTTCTGACCCGGCTTGGATTTGGTTCCAAGGCGGTTATTACCGGAGATATTACTCAGGTTGACCTCCCCCGGGACAACTATTCAGGGCTGGTAGAGGTCCAGAAGATACTTAAGCATGTTGAAGGTATTTCCTTTCAATACTTGACTCGTGAAGATGTTGTCAGACATCCTCTGGTACAGAAGATAATAGATGCTTACTCCGATTATGAATCGGATAAATCACACCCGGATATCAAGTGAGGAAGAAGTATGCTTGGGCTTAATATGGTACATGACCATTTGAAAAGAATCCTAAAAAACGCGGTAGCCCGCGAGGTATTAACCTACCTCATATTCTATGCTATATTGACCTTTATTCTCTTTAGCAGTCTGGTAGGTTCAGAACTCTCGCTGGAGCCTGGCCAAATCAGTCCGCGGGATATAAAGGCTCCGCGAACTGCCACCATAGTAGACGAGAAACAGACCGCCCAGTTGCAGGAACAGGCCAGGAATCGGGTGCGTAAGGTTTATAGACAGGATCAGGAGGCCCTGGCCGAAGCAGACAAACAGGTAAACCGATTTTTTGCTGATATTTCCGTCGTTAAGAATGACGAGAATTTAACGGTCGAACAAAAGACTTCAAAAATAGAGAGCCAAATACTTGATAAGTTAAAAGGAAATAAGATTTCTGTTTATAATTCTCATCAGGTAGCTGTTTACCTCATGGAAACCGAAAGCGGCGACCTGGGCAGTATGCAGAATGCTGCCTTAACGATAGTTAACAGCATAATGAGTCAACCTGTGACCGAAGATACGTTAGCTAACAAATGGCAGGACGTTAGAACTCAGTCTGCGGATCTGCCTTTTGTTTCAAACGCACGTCGTATTGTCGACTTGGCGTGTATTCAAGCCCTGAGACCCAACTTGATTTTTGACGCCCGGGCTACCAGACAAGCCCAGGATGAAGCAGTTAGTGTGGTATTGCCGGTTGAGAAAACAATTATACAGGGGCAGGTTATTGTTCGGGAGGGTGATCTGGTTACCGAGGAACACATAGATATTCTAAGACAGCTTAGGGTTCAACGTACCAAGAGTCCAGCAATCACTCTTGGGGGGACAGCTTTATTTGTATTAATAATTATGGGACTTTCATTGATATATATTAAACTGTTTCATAAAGAGCTATTGCGCCAAGGCCGGTTGATGGTGCTTCTTGGGTTGATCTTTTTATTCGTAATTGCTATGGCCAAAGGAATAATGTCGGTAATTAACATTGGGGACAGGCCAGAAGTAAATGGTTTGGTTGGGTATCTAATTCCGGTTGCGGCGGGTTCTATGTTGGTATCTATTCTTCTTAACCAAAACCTGGCCTATTTCTTTACTTTCGTAACTTCAATTTTTGTAGGTTTTATTAATCCGGGTAACCAGATCGCCAGCGTTGTTACTGCCTTTACCGGCGGAGCGGTTGGGGCCTTTAGAGTGGCCAAACTGGGGCAGACCGGAGACCTGGCCAAGTCAGGCCTATATATTGCCCTGATTAATATACTTACTATTCTTACTATGTCCCTGATTTTTAGCAGTATTAGTTTACAACTTGCTGGTTTTGGTGCACTTTTCGGAATACTAAATGGCCTTTTTTCGGCTGTTCTAACCATTGGCTTACTTCCCTATCTTGAGAGCGGTTTTTCAGTAACCAGTTCTATTCGGCTGCTTGAACTTTCCAACCCCAACGAGGAATTGCTAAGACGGATGCTGGTAGAGGCACCGGGAACCTATCATCACAGTATAATGGTGGGTAATCTGGCTGAAGCTGCGGCAGAGAAGGTAGGTGCGCAGCCATTAATGGTTAGGGTTGGTGCCTATTATCATGATATCGGTAAACTAAAAAGGCCGTATTTCTTTGTTGAAAACCAGCTGGGAGCCGAGAATCCGCATGAAAAAATAGCTCCCAGTTTAAGCGCATTAATTATTACATCTCATATTAAGGACGGAGTGGAATTGGCCCGGGAAGCCAGATTGCCAAGGCCAATAATCGATTTTATTGAACAGCATCATGGAACCACTCTGGTTAAGTTTTTCTATAGCCGTGCATTGGAAGAGGACGAAGATGGCAATGTCAATGAGGAATCGTTCAGGTATGAAGGTCCCAAACCCCAGAGTAAGGAAGTTGCACTGGTAATGCTTGCGGATTCGGTGGAAGCTGCCGTACGCAGTCTGCAGGACCATAGCCCGGGCCGTATGGAAGGTATGATTCGCCGTATTATTAAGGATCGTCTTTATGATGGTCAGTTAGAAGAATGTAGTCTAACTTTCCGAGATCTTGACATAATAGCCGAAAGTTTTTTCAAAGTCCTAAATGGTGTTTATCACAGCCGGGTTGAGTATCCGGAAACATTGGCCCGAGAGTTTGAAAAAAGGAGAGAAAACCTTGAAAGTGTCGATAGTAAACCAACAAACCAATCATAAATGGGATAAGAAGTGGGAGTCACTAATGCGCAAGGCAGTTAACCAGGTGGGCAAAATGCGCAAGTTACCAGATGAATCTGAAGTTAATGTGGTTGTTGTTGACAGCCAGTATATACAGGAACTGAACTACGTTTACCGGGGAATGGACAGGCCTACTGATGTGCTTTCATTCTCAATGACTGAAATCAACGATGAGGAACCCAGTTATGAATCACCGGAGCAGGATCATATGCTGGGTGATATCGTTATCTGTTTGGAATTGGCAATTGAACAGGCGAATGAGTATAATCACTCTTGTGAACGGGAACTGGCTTATCTAACCGTTCATGGCATGCTTCATTTGCTGGGTTACGATCATGAGGAAGAGGGAGAACAAACGTTAATGCGCTCGCTGGAGGAAAAAGTGATGGAGGCCTTATCCTTGAAGAGATGAAAACTATAAGAAGTTTTACCGATAGTTTTCGTTACGCCCTGGATGGAATAGCACATGCTTTAATAACCGAAAGGAACATGAAGTTCCACTTGCTGGCTACAGTTTTGGTAGTAGCATTTGGGCTCTATTTAGATTTAAACCGGCAAGACTGGTTATTTGTTATCGTAGCCATCGCCTTGGTTTTGATAACTGAGACCATCAATTCTGCCCTGGAAGAGGTTGTCGATCTGATCTCTCCCGGGTATAATGTGAAAGCCAGGAACGCTAAAAATATGTGTGCTGGAGCAGTATTTCTGGCCGCATTGACTTCGGTTATTATAGGGATTTTGGTATTTGGCAAGTACCTTTTTAATATTTGGAGGATCTGAACCGTGACCGATATGGAATTAATTCAGTACGCTCGCCAGGTACAGGGAAAAGCTTATGCTCCGTATTCCAGATTCAAAGTCGGAGCGGCTTTGGAGGATACGGAGGGGACAGTACATGTAGGGTGTAATATAGAAAATTCATCGTATGGGTTGACTATATGTGCTGAACGGGCGGCACTGGCTAGAGCCGTGGCTGATGGGAAGCTAAAGTTCCAACGAATGGGGTTAGTAGCTGACAGTGAGAGTATTGTTCCCTGCGGGGCATGTCTGCAGGTCTTGACTGAATTTGCACCGGATTTGCATATTATCTGTGCTGGAGTAAACAACGTGGTGAAATATAAAATTAGTGATCTCCTTCCCCGAGGATTCAGATTGCACGAAACTGGAGGACGGAGATGAATACCAGATCAGGATTCATATGTATGGTCGGAAGGCCCAATGTGGGCAAGTCGACCCTGTTGAACAAGTTAATTGGCCAAAAAGTGGCTATTGTTTCCGATAAACCGCAGACCACTCGGAATCGAATTCAGGGCATTTATACTTGTGAGGAAGGACAGGCGATTTTTATAGATACGCCTGGCATTCACAAACCCAAACACCTTCTGGGTGAGTATATGGTTAATGTTACTGCTCGCACCTTACGCGAAGTAGATCTGATATTCTATGTGGTGGATGCGACTTCCAGGCCGGGTCCAGGCGAGGAGTATATTGTTCAACAATTAATGGATATTGAAACTCCCATATTTCTGATCCTAAACAAAATCGATCTGGTCTCTAAAAGCCAGATAAAAGAGGCGGCTGTTCTTTACAATACTAAAATGAGTTTCGTCGAAAAAATACCTGTATCCGCGGCAACCGGTCAAAATCTACCCAACTTAAAGAACAAAATTTTCGAATACTTACCGGAGGGCCCATTCTACTATCCGGATGACGAGTTTACTGATCAGCCGGAAAGGTTTATAGTTGCCGAAACTATTCGCGAGAAAGCCTTGAGCTTAACTCGAGAAGAGGTGCCCCACTGTCTGGCAGTCGAAATTGATGAGTTTAAAGAAAAGTCAGAGAATATGATATATATTCGAGCTACCATTTTTACCGAAAGAGAATCTCAAAAAGGTATTGTAATCGGGAGAAACGGTACTCTCCTTCGTCAAATCGGGGAACTGGCTCGGAAAGATATCGAAAAGCTTCTTGGGACACGTGTTTATCTTGATCTCTGGGTGAAAGTAAAGAATGATTGGCGAAATAACGAAATTCAGTTAAGGAGGTTGGGATATGACCGATGATCTCGTGGCTCATCATCTAGCGGCCTGCATAGATTCGACCTTGCTTAAAGCCGAAGCCGCAAAGGATGATATTATCCGATGTTGCCAGGAGGCTTGTCAATATGAGATGGCTGCGGTTTGCGTAAATCCCGGCCGACTGAAACTGGTAATAGAAAACCTTAAAGGTTCCCAGGTGGCTCCATGTACTGTGGTAGGATTTCCCCTGGGTTCTTTTTCTGTAGAGCATAAGCTGGTTGAAATTGATTGGGCGCTTTCAGTTGGGGCCAGAGAAATTGATATGGTAATGAATATTGGACTATTTAAAGACAGAGAGATTGAAGCGGTAGCCGGGGAGATTGGTCAGGCGGTAAACCTTACCCGGAATCGAGGCGCTCTATTAAAAGTAATTGTTGAGACTTCAGCCCTGAGCGAGGAAGAACTAAGAAAAGCCGCCTTTATGGTGCTAAACAGCGGGGCGGACTTTATTAAAACATCCACTGGCTACGGTGCCCGGGGAGTTAGTCTGGAAGACCTTAGGATTATAAGAGAAACTGTAGGCCAAGGCTTAAAAGTCAAAGCCTCCGGAGGAATAAGAACACATGATTTTGCGGTTAAACTGCTCAAAGCAGGAGCAGATAGGTTAGGAACCAGTAACGCTATAGAAATCGTTAAAGGGGAGGCTTAACATCCCCGAAATGAAGCATGGCTAAAAAATTCATTCTAATATTGATCCTGATTGGCGTACTGGCGGTCTTTGTTAACGAAGGAATGCTGGGTTATCAGACCCCGGTCATTCGTGAACTAACCTGTGTATATGGTCAGATTATATCCCGGCACCAAACCATCCGGATAATACGATATGGAAGTCTGGATAAAGCCGGTCATAAAGACAATGAATTGGCTCTGCTGGCCAGGGGAGATTATAAGGTGGTCAGCTGGAACCATATAAGTGAGAACCAAGAACGGAATCAGCTGCGAATACTTGCAGTTACACCTGACGCTTATGGTTTTAAACGATTAACCGAAGATGTAATCACCCAGGATATAAGAGTTCTCGTGGAGAGCAGCGGAATAGATGCCTGGCATGCAACTTCTGGTGGAGTAAAGGTTTTGGAGAACCCGGAAAAAGGCTGGTGGCGGGTAGTTATTTTTGATGGGGGACACCATCTGCCTACTGTAGCACTTGCCCCGGACTTGATTATCGTCCCCAGCACCACGGGCTATGCTGCCCACGGTTATATGCGTGACGCCGTCAGCATTAAGAAGCTCTGCCAGGTGTTAGACCGGGAAAATATTGACGTTCCAGTGGTAAGTATTCCGCGATGGCAGCTGGTTAAAACCCCGCAGTCCATGGGGACCGCCGCAGCCAGAGCCCTGTCTATGTTTCCCGCCGGCAGAAAACCTGTTTTTAGTGGGCGCATTATTGGGAAAAGGACCACCGCAAGGCATGCTGCCGCTTTTGTTTATATTACAGGTAGTGACTGGAAGAAATCTTTACTTTCCCTGTCTGACGTTAAACGAATATACCTGTCAGCAAATTTCAACCAGGTTGACCGTCATCAGGTGGCTCAGGTAAGTAAGACCCTCAGGCTTAAAGGAATTAGAGTAGAAACGGTTAACGAACCCAACAATGTTGCTGACATTCTTGCCGGGAGGATATGGAGTGCATTACAGGGTTTCGGCACTGGTGTTAAAATCCATTAACTTCAAGGAAACCGATCAAATAGTGACCATGTTAAGCCATGAGTTGGGAAAGGTACGGGCAATAGCCAGAGGAGTCAAGAAACCACGCAGCACCTTGCGTGGATTGGTTCAGCCTTTTTGTCACTCTCATTTTTACATGATTAAGACCGGGGATATGTTCCTGATAACCCAGGGAAAAATCATAGATTTTTACGGCGGAATTAGGGAAGACTTAAATAAAACACTACAATCCGCATACTTAATGGAACTGGCGGACAAGAGCTTAATTGACGAAGAACCTGCTCAATCTGTACTTGATTTGGCATTAAGCATATTAAAATATATTGATGAAAAACCGCTGTCACCGTTGCCGGTTAGGTATTTTGAAACCAGGCTATTGGGGTTGCTTGGATACGAACCTATTCTTAAACATTGCAGCAGCTGTGGTGCCCGCGGAGGCTTAAATCACTTCAGCTCCAATGCGGGTGGAGCCCTATGCGGCAAATGCTCAAATATCATTCCGGCGGTAAAGGTTAAACCCTCAACCCTGGCCATTATTCATGCTATGCAAAATCAGACTCCGGAGTTTCTAACTAATCTGCATCCAACCCCGGAAATGGAAAAGGAAATGGAAAGGGTTCTGGAAGACTTCCTGGAATATTATTTGGACAAACGTTTTAATATTAAGTCGGTTATACGGGTACTGAAGGCTTCAAGGTTAAATTGACAATCCCGGTTTGGCACTGTTAAACTTAGCTAGGACAAAACTTGGAAACCATAATTAAATTGACCGAAAAGATTTGGAACCAGAGTCGAAGTTGATTTCACCAATCCATATTATGAATAACATGGCTATGATTGAGTTTAGTAAGCGATTGGATTTCTCCATAGAGAGCCGGGGTAGGTGTAAGCCCGGTGGGAAACTCGCTGAACGGCGCTCAGGAGCCGCAGGAGGAAAGCCATTAGGCCGGTAAAACCTGCATCGCTGATGAGGGGACCCGTTTTCGGGTCAATCAGGGTGGAACCGCGGGCAATGCTCGTCCCTGTTTCGGGGTACGGGCTTTATTATTTTTAGGGAGGTATGAACCTTGACCTTTCAGGAGATCATTCTGGCTTTGGAAAGTTATTGGGGCGAACAGGGTTGTATAATTCAACAGCCTTATGATGTGGAAAAAGGGGCGGGAACCATGAATCCGGCGACCTTTCTTAGATCCCTTGGGCCGGAACCATGGAAGGTGGCCTATGTTGAACCCTCCAGGAGACCAACCGATGGTAGATATGGAGAGAATCCAAACCGGCTGCAGCATTACTATCAGTATCAGGTTATTTTGAAACCGTCACCAGACAATGTAATTGATCTTTACCTTAACAGTTTGCGAAGATTGGGCATTGATCCCGAACAGCATGATGTGAGGTTGGTAGAAGATAACTGGGAATCACCCACATTAGGGGCCTGGGGCCTGGGTTGGGAGATTTGGCTGGATGGTATGGAAGTAACCCAGTTTACTTATTTTCAGCAATGCGGCGGTTTTGATTGTAATCCGGTGTGCGCGGAGATCACCTATGGAATTGAACGACTGGCCATGTATATCCAGAATAAAGAGAATGTGTTTGATATCGAATGGGTGGAGGGCATTACCTACCGGGATGTTCATCTTCAGACTGAAATAGATTATTCCCATTATAATTTTACTGTGGCTGATACCCGCACTTTAATGAGTATGTTTAAGGCTTCTGAAGGTGAGGCCATGCAGGTGTTGGAACATGGTTTGGTACAGCCGGCTTACGATTACGTTTTGAAGTGCTCACACCTTTTCAATCTCCTGGACGCCCGGGGGGCTATAAGTGTTACCGAAAGAACAGCTTATATAGGAAGAATACGCAACATGGCCAAGTCGGTAGCCAGCCAATATCTTTTGCAAAGAGAGAAGTTAGGGTACCCGTTGCTAAAAGACCCGGTCATGCGAGCCAAACTGGATCTCCGAGAAGAGGTGAACAACAATGGCTAACTTGTTATTCGAAATCGGAACTGAGGAAATGCCAGCAATGTATATGCCTGAGGCTTTGAATAATTTACGGAATCTTGCTTATACCAGATTAAAAGAAGCCAGATTGGATTTTAGTGAGTTGAAAACCATGGGTACCCCCCGGCGTTTAGTATTATTGATTGAAAATCTTGACGAGAGCCAGGGAGAAGCGGTTATTGAAACCCGAGGCCCGAGAGAAGACCGGGCCTTTGACCAGGACGGAGAACCTACCCAGGCGGCAAAGGGATTTGCCCGGGGGCAGGGACTAAAGATAGAAGACCTTGATATTAAGGAAGTGGGCGGGGTTCGTTATGTATTTGCCTGCCGTAAGGAGAAGGGCAAACCCGCCATTGAGATATTACCTGATTTATTAAAAAGTCTGATTCTGGATTTACCTTTCCCACGATCAATGCGCTGGGGTTATTCGGAAACCAGATTCGCACGTCCTGTCAGATGGCTGGTAGCTTTGATAGGAGATAATGTAATACCGATGCAAATCGAAAATGTTCATTCCAGCAATATTACCTCAGGACATCGTTTCCTATGCCCCGGGCCCATTAAGATTAACCGCCCAGAGGAATATCTGGAGGCAATGCACCGGGCATACGTTGTGGTGGATCAGCACGAACGGTGGAAAATGATCCTGAAGCAGGTTGAGGAAGTAGCCAGTGCTGGTGGGGGAAAAGCAGTTATCGAAGATGAACTTCTGGAACAAGTTAATTATCTGGTAGAATACCCGACCGCCTTTTTGGGGGAGTTTTCACCTGATTACCTCACAGTCCCGGATGAGGTCTTGATTACTTCCATGAAAGAACACCAAAAATATTTTCCCGTGGTAGACGATCAGGGAAAACTGATGCCATGCTTTATTGCAGTGCGTAATGGTACTGCTGAGAATATTGAAATCGTTAAAGGGGGAAACCAGAGAGTATTGAAAGCCCGGTTGGAAGATGCTTATTTCTTTTACCGGGAGGACACCCGCGAGCACCTCGAGAATAAAGTTCCCCTATTGAAAAACGTCGTTTACCAGGAGCGGTTGGGGACAGTGTGGGCCAAGACAGCCAGACTGCAGAAAGTCGCTGCCTTTATTGGTGCCCAACTGGGGTATAAAAATAAGAAACAAATTGAGAGAGCCGCTTTTCTTTGTAAAGCTGATTTAGAAACCAATATGGTATATGAGTTTCCGGAATTGCAGGGGGTAATGGGATGTAAGTATGCCCTCCATAATGAAGAGGATTACGATGTAGCCAGAGCCATATATGAACACTATCTCCCCCGTTTTGCCGGTGATGATATACCGGAAACCACAACCGGTATAGCCCTGAGTCTGGCCGAAAAAATTGATAATCTGGTTGGAAACTTCGGCATTGGGGTTAAACCATCTGGGAGCCAGGATCCATTCGCATTGAGAAGACAGGCTTTAGGAATAGTCTCTATTCTATTAGGGCATGAATTATCACTTGATCTGCGAGAGGTAATAAGAAAAAGCTATCAGACCTTCGCTCGGGTAAAATTCGATATGAGTGAAGATGAAATAACTGGGGAAGTACTTGATTTTATTCTCCAGCGTTTACGGGGCATTCTGACCGAAAATGGAATCGCCTACGACGTTTTGGATGCAGTTTTGGCCAATCCTCCAGGCGATTTACTGGTTATTAGAGAAAAAGCCCGGGCTCTGGCGGAACTAAAAGAACAAGCATATTTCCCTGACTTGATGATCGTATTTAATCGGCCTTACAACCTTTCCCGCAAGGGTGGCGGCGACAAAGTGGTCCCCAACCTCTTTCAAGATGATGCCGAGAAGGAACTCTGGGCAGGTGCCAAACGGACCGCTAAGACCGCGAAAGCTTTGTTGGAGCAGGGGGATTATATCTCCTACTTCATCGCTCTGGCCGATCTGCGTCCCATATTGGACAGCTATTTTGAACGAGTAATGGTCATGGTTGACAATTTGGCTGTCCGTGACAATCGATTAGCCCAACTAAAAAGTGTAGTGGAAATATTCCAGGAGTTTGCCGATTTTAGTAAACTGGTGGCATAAAACCTTTTGACTTGCGGAAAAAGGGTTTTTATAATCTATATAGTATATATTATTAAAGCCGATACGGCTAAAAAGTATAGCATAATTGAGGTGGACGATGATCGATCTTAACCAGAGACAGGAGAGGATCCTTGATATCGTCAGAAAGGAAGGCCCGGTAACCGGTGAAAAGATTGCAGAAGCTCTAAGTGTCACCCGGGCGGCCCTTCGTCCTGATTTAGCAATCCTAACAATGTCCGGTTACCTGGAAGCCAAGCCCCGGGTGGGATACACCTACCGCCATGAGGGAATTCAGAATACTGTTCGACGCATACTTAACCAGTACCGGGTTAAAGATATCAAGAGCCTTCCGGTGGTTATTCCTGAAAACTGTAGCATATACGATGCTATTGTTACCTTGTTTACTGAAGATGTGGGTACAGTCTATGTTGTTGACAAAGACAACTACCTTATGGGAGTAGTATCACGTAAGGATTTTTTAAAGACAACCCTGGGACATATTGATATTTTTAAGGTGCCTGTTAGTGTGATTATGACACGCATGCCCAACATTGTTACCACAACCTCGGAGGAAACCGTGGTAGAAGCGGCGCGTAAGATTGTGGAACACGAGATAGACAGCATGCCTATTGTTAAAACCTTTATTCGGGAGATGGGAGAGGAACGACTGGAGGTAGTAGGCCGTATTACCAAGACCAACATAACCCGCCTCTTCCTTGACCTGGCTAACCGAAACCACGAGGAGGAAATAAGATGAGTACGCAGGTTCCGTGTGTTTACGTTTTATCGGATTCGATCGGGGAAACCGCGGAAATGGTAGTAAAAGCTGCTACCAGCCAATTTGACTCTGGGAAGATTGAGATAAAACGGATACCCAACGTAGGTGATACAGATACTATAGATGAAATTCTTCGGCAATCGGCCGAGAACAAGTCCATGGTTGCGTATACCCTGGTAGTTGAGGACTTAAGAGACTACCTGATTACCAGGGCCGAGGAAATTGGTGTTGTTACAGTAGATATTTTGACTCCGATAATGGATGCGGTTGAAAAAACCACGGGGCTTTATCCCCGACGGGAGCCCGGAATTTTACGCAAGGTGGATGAAACATATTTTCGCCGCGTTGAAGCCATAGAATTCGCGGTACGTTACGATGACGGGAAAGATCCCAGGGGAATCGGGATGGCCGACATTGTTCTGGTAGGTGTTTCCCGGACATCTAAAACCCCGCTGTCGATGTACCTGGCCCATAAAAGAATTAAGGTCGCCAATGTTCCTCTGGTCCCTGAAGTGGCTCCGCCCGAGGAATTGTATAAGGTGGAGAAAGGCAGAGTGATAGGCCTTATTATTCAACTGGAACAATTGTCTCAGATTCGGAGAGAACGTTTAAAAACCCTCGGACTCATGGCCGATGCCAGTTATGCTAATGACGAGAGAATAGAGCAGGAAATGGAATATGCCACCCAAGTAATGCGCCGTTTGGGCTGTCCGGTTATCGATGTTACTAACAAGGCAGTAGAAGAGACTGCTAGCAAGATTTTAGAAATATACTATAGGAGGTTAAGCCATGTCTAAGAAGTATGTATTTCTGTTCGAGGAAGGAAGAGGTGAGCAGAAATCACTCCTGGGAGGGAAAGGAGCAAACCTGGCCGAAATGACGAGAATCGGCCTGCCAGTGCCTCCAGGTTTTACAATAAGTACAGAGGCCTGCAACGAGTTTTATGAACTAGGAAAGCAACTTCCAGAGGGCCTTCTAGACCGGGCTTTTGAAGCCTTACAAGTCATAGAACAGAAAACCGGAAAAAAACTCGGCGACCGCATGAACCCACTTTTGGTTTCAGTTCGGTCAGGGGCAGCGATTTCGATGCCGGGTATGATGGATACCATCCTTAATTTGGGCCTAAATGACGAAACCGTAAACGGTGTTGCTGATTTAACTGGGGATCAGCGTTTCGCTATGGATTGTTACCGGCGATTTATTCAGATGTTTAGCAATGTTGTTCTGGGAATTGAGCATCATGCCTTCGATAGTGTTATTGAACGTTATAAGAGAAAATTAGGATTAATTTTTGACTACGAAATTCCGGCATCGTCTCTGCAAGAAATTCTTGAAGAATATAAAAATATTGTGATAAGAGAAGCAAACCGGGAATTTCCTCAAGATGTATACGAACAACTGGAGATGGCAATCCTGGCCGTATTCGACAGTTGGAATAACCCTCGCGCGATTGTATACAGGAAAGCGAACAAAATCCCAGATGAACTCGGCACTGCTGTAAACATTCAGTCCATGGCCTTCGGCAACATGGGTAACGATTCTGGAACCGGTGTGGCATTTACCCGCAATCCTTCCACCGGAGATAAAGAACTCTACGGCGAGTTTCTGGTTAACGCTCAGGGTGAAGACGTCGTAGCAGGCATTCGTACGCCTACTCCAATATCCAAGTTAAAAGAGGAATTGCCAGAGGTATATCAGCAGTTTATTGATACCTGCCTGACCCTGGAGAATCATTACCGGGATTTACAGGATATAGAGTTTACCGTTGAGAAAGGTAAGCTATACATGCTACAAACCCGGAACGGTAAAAGAACTGCCCGGGCTGCCGTTAAGGTTGCGGTTGAAATGGTTGGGGAAGGGCTGATAAACAAAGAGGAAGCTCTTTTAAGGGTTGATCCCGACCAAATTAACCAGTTGCTGCACCGGCAAATTGATCCTAATGCCAAGCTTGATGTAGTGGCTCAGGGGTTGCCGGCATCTCCTGGCGCGGCTTCCGGGAAGGTTGTGTTTAACGCCGATGAGGCAGAAAAGATGGGGTCGGACGGTGAAAAGGTGGTTCTAGTACGGAGTGAGACCACCCCGGATGACATTCACGGCATTATAAAAGCCCAGGGTGTTTTGACCTCCCGCGGAGGAATGACCAGTCACGCTGCCGTAGTGGCACGTGGGATGGGCAAACCATGTGTCTGCGGCTGCGAGACTATTAAGATAGACTACAACTCAGAGTTGTTCACTATAGGGGACATGACCGTCAAAAAAGGCGACATAATTTCCATTGATGGCTCAACCGGTAAGGTAATGCTGGGAGAAGTTCCGGTAATTGATCCTACCTTCAGCCATGAATTCGAGACCTTGTTAGAATGGGCCAATGAGACGAAGCGCCTGGCAGTCAGGGCTAACGCCGATACCCCGGAAGACGCCAGTAAGGCACGTGAATTTGGTGCCGAGGGCATCGGACTTTGCCGTACTGAACACATGTTTATGGCCCTGGACCGCCTGCCGATTGTACAAGAAATGATTATGGCTGAGAATCTGGAAGATAGAGAGAAAGCCCTGGCTAAACTCCTCCCGGTGCAGCGAGGGGACTTTTACGGAATATTGAAAGCGATGGCACCTTATCCGGTTACAATACGCCTGCTGGATCCACCTTTACACGAGTTTTTACCGGACGATAAGGAACTTATGCTTGAGATTGCTGAACTCAGGCATCAAACCGGGCATGAGAAGGAAATCCAGGAGAAAGAGCATTTATTAAAGAAGGTTTTAAGTCTCCACGAGTTCAATCCTATGCTAGGACACCGGGGAACCAGATTGGGGATTACCTATCCTGAGATTTATCATATGCAGGCCCGGGCTATTTTTGAAGCTGCGGCAATGCTTAAAAAAGACGGCATTGAGATTCTGACCGAGGTAGAAATACCCTTGGTAATGGATATCAAAGAACTGGCCATGATGAAAAGTGTGGTATTAAAAGCCTACCAGGAAGTAAAGGATGAAACAGGCATAGATTTAGAATTTAAAGTTGGAACCATGATTGAGTTGCCACGAGCTTGTGTGGTAGCGGATGAGATAGCCAGTGAAGCGGAGTTCTTCTCTTTCGGGACCAACGACCTTACCCAAACTACGTTTGGATTCAGCCGGGATGACGCAGAAGGCAAGTTTATACCCGTATATTTAGAGAAGAAAGTAATAAAAGACAATCCCTTCGCGGTACTGGACCGCAAAGGTGTAGGTGGCTTGATGAGAATGGCGGTTGAAAAAGGCCGTTCAGTAAATCCTGAACTGATGATTGGCATTTGTGGTGAACATGGGGGTGAACCCAGTTCGGTTGAATTCTGTCATATTCTCGGTTTGGAATATGTCAGCTGTTCTCCCTACAGAATACCGGTAGCCAGGCTTGCAGCAGCTCAAGGAGCTCTCAAAAACAAATAAAATTCTCAAAAAATAAATAACCCCCCGTTTCTACGGGGGGTTATTTATTTTAAACCGTCATTGTGCTTTAATATTATTCTTTGCGCCTGTTCGTCGTAGTATATGGTAATGTTATTCAAAGGCTCTTGTATACTGACCGTATGCTGCTTGATTATAAAGGAATGGCCAGTATTAACCAGGCCTTTAATCTCAATCATTCCCTCGCCTAAAAGCGACTTGAGAAGGGCAAGCAGATCTTGCTGTTCTTCCTTTAACTGATCAACAACACTATTCAAGACCATGTATTCTTTAATAGCACTGCGCAACTCAGCCGTGGACTTTTCATCCCTGAGCCCACTAAGCCGTTGGGACTTAGAAGCCAGGGTAATTGATTGTTTATTCATATACTGCAAAGACCGGTTTATATCCCGAAGACGGTTATAACACAGACTGCGATCAATTCCCTGTACCCGAATATCAATACTATCATCATCAGAGTTTATGGTATTAATTTTTACTTTAGTTTTGGCTACTATCTGGTTATCTCCCAGGATTTTCCCATTTACCCCTTGAACAAAAACTGACAACCCTTTAATCGAGGAACGAATTATGTATTCATTAACGACGATGTCCTGTCCCGCCTCAACGATTGCTTCTTCTATGAACCGGGCACCTATATTCCGGCGGGCCTTAATAAGCGTTTTCGTTTGGCCTCGCACGCCTCCTTTGACAATTACCGAACCCCGGCGTGAAATGACCCTGGCTCCATCAATGCCTCCCCTGATTTCAATATCATCATCAGCTTCAACGGAAAATTTTTCATTGACGTTTCCCAATATAAGTACCTTCCCCGGAAAGTTAATATTTCCGATGGATGAATCAACATCACTGGGAACAAGGAAAACTCTATCCACCAGAACTTTAGACCCTTTCCAGGACAACGCACCTTCATACTGGGCAATTGCATGATTATTTACAATGCAAACGCCTTTACCGACCTGGAATTCTTTATTCTTACCAGGAACAGCCGAAATCAATTCTCCCAGAACATTGCGTCCGGGCTCCCCATCACCAGCCGGACTTTTTGTTGCCAGTAATTGGCCTTCTTCAACTACAATTATTTGACCCAGGTCATAATGATTAATCTTTCCGTCTTTAGTTATAGTAGGTTTTATGGAAGGCTTTTGAAAAAGGTAAGTTATTTTAGCGTCGGAACCGGTTTTAGGCCATATTCCAGTAGCTATAAGTTCCGAACGCGTGGCACCTTGAAGCGAGGCAAGTTTTACAGGATCAATACCAAACACCACGCCACATTTTTTTAGTTCTGAATACAATTCATCTACTGTAACTGATTCCTGTGGCCGCAGGTTTAAGGTAATGTAAGCCTGCATCTTATCAGGTGTAATGCGGATGGATATTCTGGTTTCCGGTTTATGGTTGGATTTAAGGGCGCTATTACTTGACAATAATCACCACCCCTTCCAATAACGAAATGAACCCTATATTCATTTTACATCGAAAACAATTTCTGGTCTATTTGTGTAAGAAGTTGTGTTGCGAAAGAGGAAGATTTAAAAAATAGGCGTATATTAATTATACGATGGAGGTGAAGTTATGACCAACGAACAAAAAAATACACTTTTAATCGTTGGACTTAACGGCAGTCCCAAAAAAGATGGAAATACAGCAGTTCTTTTACACGAGACCCTGCAAGAGTGTTCAGTACAGGGCGCTCGAACCGAAATAATAAACTGCCGGGAAGCTTTACAGGGGCAAAAAAATCCTTTTTGTGTTAACTGTGAATCTCCGTGTCAGGCCAAGTGTGCAGTGGGAAAACCGCTGGAAAAGGTTTTTGCTACTTTAAGCAAAGCAGACGGCCTGGTCATTGGAAGTCCGGTATATTTTGGCACTGTATCCGGTCAACTTAAAGCATTTTGGGATAAAACCCGTTCATTAAGAAGTAATCACTCGTTGCTTAATGTGGTTGGCGGTGCAGTATCAGTTGGTTCCAGTCAGTATGGGGGCGAAGAGACAACTGTTAAAACCATTCATTCCATGATGTTGGTACATGGCATGATCGTGGTAGGAGATGGATATATAGATGATGACTGTGGTCATTTCGGTGCCCTGGCCACTAAACCTGCGGCAGAGGACAGCAAGGCTCTGGAACGAGCCAGGGTTTTAGGACGACGAATAGTACAGGTTGCAAGATCAACCATGGATATAAGAGCAGGACGTAAATGAACATCAGACAACAATATGAAGAAAACGAGTTTAGATATCTCTCGCCTTATGCGGTAAAGAGCAGGGACAATCGGGGCCGAATACTACCCATAGAGGCCTGTTCCATACGGACTGACTTTCAGCGGGATCGAGACCGGATTATTCATTCCAAAGCCTTTAGACGTCTTAAGCATAAGACCCAGGTTTTTATCGCTCCTGAGGGTGACCATTATCGCACCCGGCTAACCCACACTCTGGAAGTCTCTCAGATTGCCCGAACTATAGCCCGGGCCCTGCGACTTAATGAAGATTTAACTGAAGCAATAGCCTTAGGACATGACCTGGGACATACCCCCTTTGGGCATGCCGGAGAAAAGGCTTTAGATGAAGTTTACCCGGGGGGGTTTAAACACAATGAGCAAAGTCTTCGGGTAGTAGACATACTCGAAGGCAATAAAGGGCTAAATCTTACCTGGGAAGTCAGGGATGGGATAGTCTGTCATACGGGAGATGCGGAACCATCTACGCTTGAGGGCATGGTAGTAAGATTGTCTGACCGGGTTGCCTATATTAACCATGATATCGATGACGCCCTTAGAGCAGCCATTATTAGGCTCGATCAGTTGCCGGCTGATTGCCTGGACGTTCTGGGAAAGGGCTACAGCCAGAGAATTAACGCCATGGTTGTAGATATTATAAATAGTAGCATGGACGCTCCTGTTATCAGCATGAGCCCTGAGGTTAGCCGGGTAATGAATAAATTGCGCGATTACCTATTTGAACAAGTATACCTGGGGCCGCTGGCCTTACAAGAGGAAAACAAGGTGAAATACATTGTTAAAAAAATCTACCAGCTTTTGCTGGAAAAACCGGAGCTTCTACCTGATGAAAGCCAAATCATTGTAGAGACTCAGGGTTTAGAAAGGGCATGTCTCGACTTTGTCGCCGGGATGACTGACCAGTATGCCATAAGATTCTTTAGTGAGCATTTTGTACCGCTTCCCTGGGCGGAACTGTAATCACAGACATCTTTAGGTGACAAAATAGACTAATTAAACGTTTAAGTCGGGGTATCCTAACGGGAGGGTTCTTAGCAATGGCGGACGGCCGCTACGAAGATATTGTGCGAGAAATCGAATCCAAACTGGATATTGTAGACATAGTCAGTGAGAGCTGTGAACTAACCCGTAAGGGTAATCGCTATTGGGGGCTTTGTCCATTTCATTCGGAAAAAACCCCTTCGTTTTCCGTATCCCGCGAACAGCAGCTTTATTACTGTTTCGGATGTCATAACGGGGGAAATATTTTTAGTTTTGTCATGAAACAAAGGAATCTTGAATTTCGGGAGACGGTGGAGTTCCTGGCTGAAAAGGCCGGGGTGGATACTACCCGTTATGTTTCAACCAAAACGGCGGCTAAACAAAGTAAAGAAAGACTAATACTAGAGGTGAATCAAAAAGCCGCCAGATTTTATCACCAGACTCTTTTAGGGGAAAGAGGAAAGTACGCTCTGGAGTATTTGCATGGTCGGGGGATCAATGCCCAGTCTGTTGAATCTTTTTGTCTTGGTTTTGCTCCTGATGATTGGCGCCCTTTGCAGGATTATTTGCTTTCTCAAGGAGTCGACTCAACATTATTAACCCAATCTGGACTGGTTAAACGAAGTCAGCGCGAGGATTTATATATTGATTTTTTCAGAAATCGGATAATATACCCAATCTATAATCAATCTGGAAAGATTATTGGATTTGGTGGCAGAATCCTGGAAGGGCAGGGGCCTAAATACCTGAATTCAGCTGAAAACCAGGTTTTTTCCAAACGTTATAACCTTTTTGGATTATACCAGGGCCGTGACGACATTAGGGATTCTAATGAAATTATTTTAGTTGAAGGATATATGGACTGCCTCCAATTACATCAATATGGGGTCAGGAATGCGGTCGCATCCCTGGGTACGGCTCTAACCCGTGAACAAGTAAAAATTATTAAAAGATGGGCTCAGCAGATAACAATTATCTACGACGGAGATGAGGCGGGACAACGAGAAACCTTAAGAGCTATTGAAGTAATTGAACAAGAAGGCATGAATCCCTTGATAGTTACGTTACCTGCCGGGGCTGATCCAGATGAATTTATACGAAAACATGGAAAAGAGGAATTTTTGAAATTCATACAGAATAATAGATGTACTGCAATTGAGTATAAATTGGAAAGAATGGTGAAAACGGAAGTAGAAGCAACTTTGGAGAGCAATATTAAAATTCTTTGGAGTTTATTCCCCGAGGTTGAACGCACTGAAAGTATGATTACCAGGGATAGGCAGTTGCAGTTACTGGCCAGGAAACTTGGACTGACTGAGCGGGAAGTCAAACAAGAATACAGAGGATGGACCCAAAGACAAGGACTATCTGCCAGTATTAGGAATAGAAACTTAGGAAATAGAAATAATAGAAAACAGCAGGAAAAGGTAGAAAACCCGCATTTTCAAGAAAAAATCCTGGGTAAACTCATAAATGACCCGCAATTGTTTGATAGAGTCGAAAAAGAAACTGGTTTAGAAATATTTACGTCTGCTGATTCAAGAAGACTGGCTGAAATTTTTGCCACTACTAAAGCAAAAAGTGAGCCACACCAGTTATCGAGCCAGTTCCGGGAGGCTATTACAGGTGATCAAGAACTGGAATCCCTTTGGGCCAGAATTAATTTTATGGACGAGGAGGGCCCTATTACAGCCCGGGAACTGGAAGACTTTATAAGAATGAGACTGGCGATGCAGGAGCGAGAAAGCTGGAGAAAAATGGCTGAGACAATCGAGAATCTAGAATCAGGCGGAAACTTTTACTCGGCTCTCCATTGTATAGTTAGTCTTGCCAGTATGGTTCGTCGGGGCCAGGAAGGAGGGAGCAAATGAAAACCGACAGGAGATTAGATGAGGCGATAATTATCCTGGCCGAAAAAGGCAAAAAGAAATCGGGACTTACCTATGAAGAAGTTATGGATGAATTGCAGCATTTTAGTCTGGGACCGGAAAAAATAGAAGAGATTTATGATAATCTCCAGGCTATGGGTGTACAGGTTGGTCCTGAGACTTTTGAGGATTTTGAAATTGAAGAATCTGCTGATGGAGAAGCCGGAGAAATAGAACTGGTTCCAGAAGGTATTGAAATTGACGACCCGGTTCGGATGTATCTTAAGGAAATCGGGCGTGTTCCGTTGCTTAGCGCTGATGAGGAGATTCAACTGGCCGAACGTATTGAAGAAGGGGACGAAGAAGCCAAACGAAAGCTGGTTGAAGCGAACTTGCGTCTGGTAGTTAGTATCGCCAAACGATATGTGGGACGTGGAATGCTGTTTCTGGACCTGATTCAGGAAGGCAACCTCGGACTTATGAAAGCGGTCGAGAAGTTCGATTACCAGAAAGGATTTAAATTCAGCACCTACGCTACCTGGTGGATCCGTCAGGCGATAACCAGAGCAATCGCCGACCAGGCACGAACTATTCGAATACCCGTTCATATGGTGGAAACGATCAATAAACTGTCACGGGTACAAAGAAACCTGTTGCAGAGACTGGGTCGGGAACCAAGTCCCGCAGAGGTAGCCGAAGAAATGGATATTTCTGTTGAGCGGGTAATGGAGATAATGAAGGTAGCTCAGGAACCGGTAAGCCTGGAAACCCCTATCGGTGAAGAAGACGATAGTCATCTGGGGGATTTTATCACCGATGAGGACGCAGAATCTCCGGAGGAGTCCGCATCCTTTGTGCTTCTTCGGGAGCATCTGGACGGGATTTTACAGACGCTTACTGATCGGGAAGAAAAGGTTTTACGCTTGCGGTTTGGACTCGATGACGGCAAACCGAGAACCCTTGAAGAAGTAGGACAGGAGTTTGGTGTTACTCGAGAAAGAATCAGGCAGATTGAAGCCAAAGCCCTTAGAAAACTAAGGCATCCGTCACGTAGCCGCCGTCTAAAAGACTACATTGAGTAAACTCAAAGTAGTAACCAAAAAGCGGCAGAAAACCGCTTATTTTTTTGTTATCCATTACGTTGACTTTGCCTTTATTTCGTCATATAATTATATCTGCTGAGCGCTCCTCGATAGCTCAACGGTAGAGCAACCGGCTGTTAACCGGTAGGTTGTAGGTTCGAATCCTACTCGGGGAGCCATTAATTTGGGCCTATAGCTCAGCTGGTAGAGCTACCGGCTCATAACCGGTTGGTCCCAGGTTCGAGTCCTGGTAGGCCCACCATCATCGTGGCCCCATGGTCAAGCGGTCAAGACACCGCCCTTTCACGGCGGTAACGGGGGTTCGAGTCCCCCTGGGGTCACCATCTAGGGCGATTAGCTCAGTTGGGAGAGCACCTGCCTTACAAGCAGGGGGTCGGCAGTTCGAGCCTGTCATCGCCCACCATTGAATAGAAAAGGCTTGATTATAATCGTTTAATGCGATTAAATCGAGCCTTTATTTATTTTCTGGCTATGGGGATAGGATTGGAACCTAATATATCAAAGACAAATGATATTATTGGCCCAGTTTTCAATTAATTTTGTTCTTATTTACTACTTTAAGAGTTATCATTTTAATATAAAAAACGAGGAGTTGATATCGGTGAAGATTACCAAAATACGGGCAGCAACGTTTTTAACTTTGGTATTAATGCTATTATTTACAAACGCTGAAATGTGTTGGGCTTTAAACCCACAGCCAGAACCGCCTATAGCAATACATATAGATAACCGCATACTTCAAACCTCTGTATCTCCAGTAATTCAGAACGGAAATGTTTTAGTTCCTATGCGAGTTATATTCCAGGCCCTGGGAGCCCAGGTGGATTGGAATGCCCAGGATCGTACAATTGCCGGAACAAAAGGCGACGTCCAGATTAAATTACAGGTCGGCAGTAAGAATGCTTTTAAAAACGGAGCTACAATCAAACTTAACGTTGCTCCATGTTTAATAAAGAACAACACAATGGTTCCATTGCGTTTTATTGGTGAATCCTTTGGAGCATCGGTGCAATGGGAGGGAAAAACCCGCCAGGTATTTATCAATACTGTGGGGCTAAGTAGTGGAACAGAATCCGGGGTAAATAATAATAGTGAAAACAACGACACTTTATTGAATCAGCTAGATGATGGGAAAGTAGATCAATCAACCCGAAGGGTTACTTTAAATAATGGGAAAAAGTATTATTTAATGTCAGTTGAACAGGCGACTTTAAAGAATTTGACGCCGGTTACTATTTCCGAGCCTCCCGAGGTGCAGACGAAGCTTGGCTCCACTCTGCCTGATGTTATTGATCACCGGCGCTGGCAAACGTCAATCAAGGATCAGGGAGAAAGGAATACCTCGGTCATTCACGCGGTCCTGGCAGGAATTGAAGCCTATTATAAAAAAAGTGATTCCACCAGCTATTCGAAACTGGATCTTTCGGAACAATATGGCAATCAGATAACCCAAATGGCATACTTGAACCCTGTACCTGCTTCCAGTTCTAACATCAGGGAAGACCGACTGGGCCGCTGGGGAGGAGGAAGTGTTCTTTATTCTATGGCATTATTCTCCCGATTATATGGTTTGCCAGAAGAGAATAAGCTCCCTTATATCAATGATTCTGGCTACGAGGATACCAACCAGCCGAACGACAAGCCCCGTGTAGACCAGGAAGATATCACTGTCGCCCAGAAAGTGATTGATGATATTAATTTGTCTGACAGTGATTTTCCCCGGGCTGCTCGAGATGCGGCATGTTACGGTATTAGCGGTTATGGGGTTGTGCCTTCCAACCAGTTAAACAATACTACCTATTATAAAGCGATTTTGGCTGCTGGTTATGATATTGCCTTCAGTTTGGGGGTAAAAAGCCCAGATCCAACTCCAGGCAATGGTATCTGGAACCCGGGCAATACAACGGTAGGAAATCAAGTTATGTTAATGGTCGGTTATGATGAGAATCGCAAAGTCTTTATGGTAAAAAATTCCTGGGGGGGTGATAACCCATCGGAGAATGGCTATACCCTGCTCAGTTATGATTATGTATCAGGCGGGTCGGTATACGAGGCCGCATATGTCACCGGGGTAGTAGCAGATCCGCAGAAGAATTATCGGCAGGCTCAGAAGTTCTTAGGGCGTTGGAAACTGGATCAGGATGGTTGGAAAGGCGTTCTTGACATCTACCGCTTACCGGATTTTTATCAGAATGACCTGAGAGTCAATGATCCCTCTTTTGGCAGCTCTGACTGCCGTATAGGAACCTATTATCATTACGATGGAAGCATATACCGGGTAAACGGCAGCGTAAAGGGAAACATGATTGAATTCTATATTGATTTTAAACATCCCAACCTGAACTATAGCGAATTGCAGGGCAAGAAATTTTCGCTTTACCTTTTTGACCAGAACCCCAATTGTATGGCAGGTTCTATGGTTGATACGGACGGAGAAGAATATGGTGCCTACGCTATCCGTACGACCTACCTGACTTTCAATGCGGTTGTACAAGACTTCAGTTACATTAACTTCGCTGGTGAATGGGAAATGGAACACGATGGTTACAAAGGGGTTTTGTCTTTAATCAGTGTCGATGCCGATGGCAACGTTATGGGAACCTATGAGGATAAAGATGACAGGATACTGCCGGTGAGTGGCAAGATTGCTTCCAATGAGAAGACGATATCGTTTACCATAGAGTTTAATCCCAGTAGTCCTCAATTGTTCATCGGACAAATATACTCTTATGAGCAGGGGATTATGAGCGGTACTACTATGCTTGGCAAAGATAAGTGTGGGTGGGTAGCGGCGCGATTCGGATCAGCATCCGCTCCGATACCGCCACCGTTGGATGTTTCACTTTCCTAGACGGTAAGTAGGGTTAAAAGACCGTCTGATAAGAAAAGGCTGTCTCAAGTGAACTGAAATCGTTCATCATGAGGCAGCCCTTTTTGTTTTGTTGGGTCAGGCAGAAACAACTCTAAATTCAAATAACCAGTCGGAGTACCATCATCGGTTCAATGATGGTAGAACTTATCAAAGCCAGGGCTGTTTGTTGAGAAAGATTTGCCTTAATCAGCTCCATCATCTGGTTAGCCATATCTGTGTCTCGAATCTGAGCTTCACTTCCAGTCAAATTTTCAATGTTGACGGATAGGGTATTTATGGACTTTTGGAGCCTGTTTTCTAATGCACCCAAACTTCCGCGCATGGATGATATTTTATTTGAAGCTTTATCGATTCTGGTAATAGCTCTTGTGGCCTGTTCCCGTGTAACCACCAGAAGGCTGTCGAGCTCCAGACCTATTGGGGTGACGTCTCCAAGACCTAGTTTGATTGTTTGGCCTTCATTGGAGCCGGCTTGAAGATACGGAGCTTTATCATGAAGGCATATATACTCAATCTGATTGTTAAATGATTCTAAAACAAATTTTTCTGTGGTTTCATTGTAGATGGACTGCATTATTCCGGTATCAGGAGAAAGTTTAATTTTGAGTCCTTCTGCGATGGGCAAAATTATATCTTCAGTTCCAGATACCACGATTTGATTGTTTAAATCCGTTTCTTTATGTGCTGTGATTGTATACTGATTTTCTGTGGAGTTACTCAATACAGTAACCTCCAGTGCCCTTAAAATACCTTCTTCTCCAGTGAAAGTAATCTCTCCGGAATTACCTGCCAGGGCGGATTTTATTAACATGGACCCAGCTAAACCCTCGTTTTGTGACGGCTGGGCGAAGGAAGTGTATTTAGACCGATTTTCAGCTGCTACCACCGATTCTTGTCCCAGAACGCAATGAATGGCATCATTAATTCTATCCATTAGTGTGACAATTTCATCGGTTGCATAAAGGTCAATTGTTGCTTCCTTGCCATTGCTAAACAGCTTAATTTGCCGGGGAGTATCTAAAAGAAATTTTCCCTCGGAGGTATAGAATGCGGAAAGGTCTTGTAGCCTGGAATAACGATGGGCGAGATTGGTTTCGCCTGTTTCCATGGAGGAGGAAAATACAGCGGTATTTGGTATCCTGCGGGGAATGGTTTTGCTGCCTTCTATGCCCCGGGCTGATCCGCCGTGAAACTGGCCAAAAGACACGTCAATTTCAGAATCGTGGACTTCACCGTTTTCAAAATCAATCTGATAGGTTCGCAAAGTTGTTAATCGTTTATCCAGAACTCCGTCATTAAAACGCCATCCATGCGGATAAACCTCTCGACGGTCAGAAGTGCCGAAAATCTCTAATTCATCAGCCGTAGAGTTAACACCTTCAGCATTAGCTGTCAAGGAGACGGAGAAGCGGTCTCCCTTCTGCCAACGGGATATATTACTAAATTCCAGACAAGAAAAAGTTATTCCTTCGAACCCAGGTTGATTGAATAGTACTGTATTTATGTTGCATTCGGCCAGTCTTATGTAATCATCATAGAAATAACTATACTTGCCTTCTTTGTCGTAGACATGAGCCTGACCTCGTAAAACTACAAAGTGTTCACCGGATTCTATCACTTCAAACATCAGGGATGCGTTTCTGTTTTCTTTGGGATTGCATTCAATTCGGTTTAAAAAGGAGGCCGGTCCCTCATCAGGCTGCAAGTTCTGAAAATAGTAGCCGGTGAGTCCCGCTCCGGCTTCCGAGGCAGCCAGCCCCTGGTAATTTATCTCCAGGTGGGCCCGGGAGTTGCTGCCCACTCGACTGTTATTATTAAACCCATTGGCGGATGTGTCTAAAACCAGGTTGCCTGTCCATACCCCGTTGTCCCTACCGCCGTTTAACGGGTCTACAAAATACCCCAGGAGGTTTAATGCAGATGAATTCTCAACTCCCTCCCGAAACCGGTACTCCATGGAACTTCCCCCGGTGGACCAGGGGTTTCCGCTTATCGCTATGTTAACATCCGAGTGGGAAGGTGGGTTATCATGATAGGAATCTCCGGCCCGGGCTGCGATATTGATAACAAAACGATCACCTTTACTTAAACCCTGGCCGAATTGTAAATCATCGAATTGAATACAGCCAATTTTTACCGGACCGCCAGATATGGACATGGTTATAGGTCCAAAATCGTTCACCGATCCATCGCGGTTATAGCCCTTGCCCTCAATCTGAAAAACAGGGGTAGATCCAGCACCGGTTACGGTGAATAGAAGAGAACAATTATCGTCCTCCTGTCGCCATATCTTTACATTGTTAAAATACTGTGTGGGACTGCCCCCTTCGGCAAAGAAATAGGTGGCATCATCCCCGTAAAACGCATGAGCATACCAGTTAAAATCTCCCGCGGAATACCGCTCACTATATACAGCGGCATTGTTCTCGGTATGGATTTCACCAAAATCGAAATCATGGTTTATTGTAGTATAGGTTCCCATACCGGTGCGAAGCATTTGCGGCAGAAGCATGGAACTGTTGTTATCAAGTACTCCATCATTAAAGACAAAACTGCCGCCACTTAAGCCACCTTCACTTAAGCCATTTGGACGGTAGACGGTTCCGGTAAACCCGTCAACCGTATCCAACGTAAGTAAATCGTGTGGTCCCTCGCTGTGTGCATATGTATTAATGCAAAAAGAATCTCCCATTTCCAGTTCAACCCCGGACTGATTGTCGGGCACATATATCGATTGAAAGGGTAGTTCTGTGGCTGAGTCGACCAAATCATTACTGCTGCCAGTATCACCTTCCCACCACCAGTCAGAACGGGAACCGGCAATAGGACTTCCATTGGCATTGACTCCGATATATTGAGTTCGCACCAGGGCTCGGTCTCGGGCTTGCCAGGTGGATGAGCTCCGATTGTTACCGCCCGCATAAATACTAATGCTGGTGCCGGATACGCCAAAAAGCTGATTAGTACCGGCACTGCTCTGGAAAACCACTTCCCGTCGGGCCGCGGAATTATCGTTGTTATTTATAATGATGCGTCCATTATGATGTGAGCCGTCATAGCCCGGGGTGCTGGCGGAATCATACCAATCAGCGACCAGCCAATTGAGGTTCCAATTGTTGATGCTGTTTCTTACCTTCTCTATACTTGAACCTGACGCAATCACACCGACTATCTTACCGTAATCTCTTGAAATTCCGCTTATATCCAATTGCCCTCGCAAAACGGTATGGTTAAGTCCCAAATCAGCCAGGGTTGTTCCCTGGATATCTTTTAAGGTGATTTCATACCTGGTGTTGAAGCTGCCGGAGTTATTGACCCTTATTCGGCGTTCACCCACTGCAATGCCATCAAGTTGAAAAATACCCCCGGCAGGGTTGGTCAGACCGTCGGTAGCCAAATCCCAGTTAAGAACATAGTTAAGCCGGCTGGCAATTTGGTCCAGGCGGCGGTCGTTTACAGTGGTGGTCAGAACGTGATTATGATATATCTGATTAGAGCTAATAGAATTGCCCGGGTCCAATGTATAGCCGCCAATAGACAATTCGTTTTCCATAGATGCACCGGTTTGATTTAGTATTTCAAGGCGGTGATCAGGACCACCACTATGGTTAACGATATTCAAACGATACAATTCGTTTTTCGTTGCAGCAGCAAGAAACTCGACATTATATCCCTGAAGAGAAAAGTAGTTGTTAAGGGTAGAAGCCACTTCAACAATATTCATATTACTAAGGTTAAGGGTATGAGATTTATTCAAGTCTCGCAAAGTTGAATTAGAATAGACTTCATTCCTATTAATCACCTGAAGGCCAATTCCCAGTTCAGTAGCCGTTGAACCGGTATGATCGGAAACCGCTATCTGGTACAAAGTGGCACTCTCCATAGAATTATTGATTCGGACAGCGTGAGTCCCATCACCATTGTTGTAATCAATAAAGGGCATAGCTGCCGGGCTTTCCACCCCGTCGCCGCTTAGTACTGATTGAAGGGCCCCGTTTAATTGAGACACTATTGAAGAAAGATTTCTATTACCGACAGCAATATTTTGCACGTCATAGTCATGGTAAACCTTGTTGGAGATAATGGAACTCCCTCGAGCAACATCTTTAGCCAAAGCAAGCTCATCTAACGATGAACCCGAATCATCAGTAAAGGCAAGTTTATAGGCAGAATTGTTCATGATTTCGATTAAGCTTAAGCCGTTTCCTGAAGTATTTACTGTAACACCAGTAATACCGGCACCACTGCGAATCTCATTATTAATTTCATTTTGCCAGGCAGAAGCGAGGTCTACTAAAGTAAAATTTTCGGTGTCAATCGAAAAATAGTAATTATCAAAAACATTAATGGATGAAGCCCAGGAACTATTGGGTCCCAGTATGCTGGCGGAATTAAGTCCCAGTTCCGATTCAACTGAATTGGCATTATAATCCTTGAGAAATTCAACTTGATAATTTGAACTATTGTTATTAATGCTAATAAAACTAGTTCCATCGCCATTATCGGTAACCGAAGTATTAATCGAATAACTTGCCAAAGCAGTATTTATCGAATCTGCAACCTTTGTAATGTCCATATTTTCAGCCGCTATTGTATTGGCCCTGTAATAATCCTGCTCTAAACCGTCTGATACAGTAGAAGCAGCAAAAGCATGGTTAATCCCTAATTCGTCGGCTGATGAACCGGATACATCTGAGATCGCAATTGAATAATCGATTGAGCCGTTCTGAACAATAACACTTCTTCTTCCGTTATTGAGGTCTTTGGTTAGGAAATTTATATCCTTAAACATTTCCCCGTTAAGAGTATTTATAACACCTTCCAGTGAAGCGGCTGTCTCATTAATATTCTGGCTGCTAATATCTATTACAGTATCCCCGACCACCGCCCCCAAACCATCTGTAATAAGAAGTCGAATTTGAGAGTTGCTTCCGGTGATGTATGTAGTGTGGGCGGTTATAGTCTCGCCAGCTTGCGAATTATAAGTGGCTGTAACACCTAGACGACTATC
>JBLMZW010000147.1:0-19350 GCA_050259035.1 Chitinophagales bacterium
ATACCAGGAGCGAGAGCGTTTGACCCAGACCTTTCTCGAACTCGATCGTTGGGGCGAATTCTATTTGGCGCGCCAAAGGATTTTAAAAACACCCCCATTTATATGCAACTGTTATATATTCAACTGTTTTATATATAACTGTTATATATTCAACTGTTGTATATTACAGTGTTATATATAAAATTGGTAGTTAAGATGAAATAGCCTAGACTAAAATTCATAAATAGGAATACCTTCGTCCCACTTTTAAAAGCGGGGGATAGGATGAGCCTGTACGAATAAACAAGGCCCGGCAGTAAGGAAGAAGTTCTTTACCGCTGGGCCCTTAGTTGATTAGAGTATTACGGAACTAGTACAGGTTAGCGATTTCTGCAGCAAAGTTATTATAAATGACCTTTCTCTTAAGTTTCAAAGTCGGGGTTACCTCGCCGGTCGTCTCTGTAAATTTGCGATTCAGAACAGCGTATTTTTTTATTGTTTCATAGTCTTCCAAGTTTTCATTGGCTTTCTTGATTTCTTCATCTATCAGGGTTTTAAACTGTTCGGTTGCCATAAAATCCGGTCCTACATTGACGCAGGTGCGTTCCATGCCCTCCCCTACATATCCCAATGCTGATTCATCAAATGGAATACCGTTGGTTTTATAATAAAGAATGAAAGCATCGAAGTTGGGCACTACCAATGCGGATACATATTTCCGGTCATCTCCTAAGGCGCAGATCTGATCTAACCATTTGCTGACCGAAAACAGGTTTTCTACTTTGGCCAGAGGAACATTTTTTCCGGTATCGAGCACGATAATTCCCTTCTTACGATCTACTATTTTTATGTACCCGTCAGCCAATTCCTCAACTATGTCACCAGTCTTGAAAAAACCGTCCGGGGTGAAGGCTTCTTTAGTAGCTGCGGGGTTGTTCCAGTATTCCCCGAAAATGTTATCACCTCTTACCAGCCACTCTCCGTCGTCGGCAATTTTTCCTTCCACTCCGGGTGTAAGCGGTCCCACTGAGCCAGGAAGTATTTTACTCAGCCGGTTAAGGTTAACCGTGTTGCATGTTTCGGTCAAGCCATAGCCCTCGATTATCCGGATTCCCATGGCTAAAAACAATTTGCACAGGTTAGCGGGTAAACCGGCAGACGCGGAAAAGGCAAACCGGTAACGGCCGCCCAGTATAGATCGTACTCTGCTAAACATCAGCGCGTCTACCTGAAGATATTGTTCCTTTAGTTCCGGTGTAAGTCCTTCGGTTAAGTCTATGCCTTCAGACATATCAACAAATCCGTTTTCATCCGAACGAGCTTCAATAACTTCCAGACCGACTTTTAAGGCCTTTTCAAATAGCGCAGCCCCTTCGGGTGTGGCAGATGCTATATCTCGAATGGTCATGAAGATGCGTTCATAAATTCGCGGAACTGACATAAAAACCGTTGGTCGAAAAACCTGAATATCCTGCACCACGGTGGAAGTCTTTTGCGCATAGGCTATAGAGGCCCCGGTCATCAAAGCTGATGCATGACCGCATTCTCTTTCATAAGAATGTGATATAGGCAGGAATGAAAGCAACACATCATCCGTGGAAAGAGGCGGAATTAAACGCAAATCACGACAGGAAGCAGCGTTAATGCTGAAATGGGTGTGGACCACACCTTTTTGCTGTCCAGTGGTTCCAGAGGTATAAATGATGGTCATCATGTCGTGCAGGTCAACCGACCGCCATCTTTTCTCATAGTCCACCGGGTATTGTACCAGATGTTTTACCCCGATCTCCCTAAGGTGGTTGAGATTAAGGATCTGGGAATTATCAGAGATAAAATCATCTTGCATAATTATGATTTTCTCCAGGGTGGGCATATCTTCCCAAGCGCCTAATGCTTTGTGCAAGCCTTCCTCATCCTGAACAAAGAGAATTCTTACCCCCGAGTCATTAATGATGTATACCATTTCTCGTTGTGAAAGCGTAGGATAAATTGTTACTGTGACACCGGCAGAATTGAGAATTGCATAGTCAGCCCACATCCATTGGGGGCAGGTATGACTCATGATCGCAACCCGATCTTGTTTCTGGATCCCCAGACGCATTAGGCCAGCAGCCATTTCCCTGACTATACGTCCTACCTGGTAAAAGGTAAGCGACTCAGTTGTATCCGGCCCAGTTCGCCACCATTGACACCTTAGGTTGCCAAATCTAACAACTCTGTCATTAAATAATTCCGGAAATGTTTGTTGAGTGATGTACCATCTGTGCACTGTTAATCCCCCCCTCGAATTACCAGAATGCTACGGTTGACGCCTGGCAGCATCAACAAGAAACCCCTTATTACTGTACTTCTCTTCTCTGATTTGACTTCTTTCTGATACGTATTATTGTAATACGTATATTAATAATATCATTTAGTAGAACCACCAAGGAAGTATGAAATAGAGAATATTCCAAATAATCAGGCACAGGTTTCAGCCTGTGCCTATATCAATTTATTCAATTTACAATTTGATATTCTGCCTCTATAGTGTGTTTAAATAATCGTTTATAGCCCGGGCTGCCTTCTTTCCCGCACCCATAGCCAGAATTACAGTAGCCGCTCCGGTCACTACGTCTCCTCCGGCAAAAACACCCGGTTTGGAAGTTAGTCCTGTGGTATCATCCGCCACTATATTACCCCTCCGGTTGGTCTCTAAATCGGGAGTTGTATCCGGCACCAGAGGATTAGGTCCCTGACCGATGGCCATCACTATTGTATCTACTTCCATCGTGTACTCCGAACCCTTTATGGGCATCGGGCTTCTCCTGCCGCTTTCATCCGGTTCACCTAATTCATATTTTAAACATACCATAGCTTTAACTCGACCGTCTTCGTCTCCCAGGATCTCCACCGGGCTGGTTAGAAAACGGAATTCCACTCCTTCTTCATGGGCATGTTCGACTTCCTCAATCCGGGCTGGCATTTCTTTCTCAGTCCGCCGATAAACTATATAGCTTTCTTTCGCTCCCAGACGCAAGGCGCAGCGGGCGGCATCCATGGCCACGTTGCCTCCCCCGATTACCGCCACTTTCTCACCCATGTTTATAGGTGTAAGATGCTGCGGGAAAAGATAGGCTTTCATAAGATTAGTCCGGGTAAGAAATTCATTGGCTGAATAGACCCCGTTCAAGTTTTCACCGGGAATTTCCATGAAATATGGAAGCCCGGCGCCTGTTCCTATGAACACCGCGTCATAGCCTGACTCCATAAGCTCGTCCAGGGTATATATCTTTCCTACCACCATATTGGTCCTTATTTGCACTCCCATTTTCTCGATACCGGCGATTTCCCTGCTCACAATGGTCTTGGGCAGCCGAAATTCGGGAATGCCGTAAACGAGCACCCCTCCCGGCGTATGCAGGGCTTCGAATACAGTTACCTGATGCCCCATTTTACATAAATCAGCGGCACAGGTAAGCCCGGAAGGCCCCGATCCAATGACCGCAACTCTTCTTCCGGTTGTATTTCCTATACCGGTATCTTTGACTTCTTCATTAGCCATTTCCCAGTCAGCTGCAAATCGTTCCAACCTGCCGATAGATACCGGATCACCCTTCTTCCCGATAATACAGTATTTTTCACACTGGCTCTCCTGGGGACATACCCGTCCACATATGGCCGGCAGGTTATTCTTCTCCTTTATCTTGGCAATGGCGGCCGAGAAATCCCTCTTCGCTACTTTTTCGATGAAAGCGGGAATATCTATTTCCACCGGGCATCCCTTACGGCAGGGAGGCTTTTTACAGGTCAGGCAACGGTTGGCTTCCGCCACAGCAGACTCTTCGGGGAATCCGAGGGACACCTCATTAAAATTCTTCGCTCTAACCAGGGGGTCCTGATTGGGCATGGGCTGTTTAACTGGATTTATTACACGTTTGGTTTCTGACATCTGCATCCACCCCCTGCGGCTTCCATTGCCTGTTTTTCTTGCACCACAAATATTTTAGCTCGTTGCATTGCGTTTTCCCAATCAACCTGGTGGCCATCAAATTCCGGACCGTCTACACAGGCAAATCTGGTTTTATCCCCTACCTGAACCCGGCAAGCTCCGCACATGCCCGTTCCATCAACCATAATTGGGTTAAGACTGACGATAGTTGGAAGTTCAAAAGGCCGAGTAGTTTGAGATACGGCCTTCATCATCGGTAAGGGCCCAATGGCAACAACTCGGTCATATTTCGATTTTTCCAGCAACCGCATAAGGGGTTCGGTAACCAGACCTTTTTCCCCGGCGGATCCATCATCGGTCACAACATATAGGTCGTGACTCACCTGTAACATTTCATTCTGGAGGATCAATGCTTCCGCCGTTCGCGATCCAATAATCGCTGTAACCTGGTTTCCAGCCTCGTAAAGGGCCTTAGTAATCGGATATACCGGAGCAACACCTACGCCCCCACCGATACATATTACTTTACCGAAATTCTCTATCTCAGATGCGCGCCCCAGGGGTCCGACAAAGTCAAGGATCATATCTCCTTCTTTCATCATACCCAGGTCGTTGGTGCTTCTTCCTACTTCTTGAAATATTATGGTTACCCAGCCTTCCTGTTGATTCAGATCGGCAATAGTGAGGGGAATTCGTTCTGCGCACTGGTCGATTCGCAGAATTATAAACTGACCGGGTCTGGCTTTGGCCGCTATTTCTGGAGCTTCTATGTCCATCAGTTTTAAGCCGGGGCCCAGTTCTTTTTTGGTAACTATTTTAAACAAGTTAACCCTCCTCTCGCCCACTGCCACAAACGAATATGACATTATGCAGATAATTGTCTGTTTTTAGCGGGTGTTTAACATATTGTATTGGTTGGCCTTCGTTTAAGTCAATGGATTGCCGTTCCGCATAGTGGTTAATGTCTGTTCAATTCAGGCAAAATGCGGTTCTTTACGATCTTTTGCTTGTCTGTATAATACTTCCTTTGGTTATTCGAATTACATATTCTCCAATTCCAGGTCAATAGCCTGGATAATAATCCGTTGAATATCTTCCACTACTTTAATTAGTTCCATTTCTGCCCGTAAGAAGTCCCCTACCTGTTCTGAACTTAGTACTATACCAGCAAGCTTTTCAATCTCTTCCAGCCTCTGTGCAGGTGGCTCCTCACCCGATAATATCATTCTCTGGACCTCTGTTTGTTTGGCCCTAAAGTTTTTGAACATTTCCCAAGCCTTATCGTTTTCTTTGAGTCGATTGCGAATTTCCAGATAGCCCTGATATTGTTGGCATTCTTTCAGAGCCCGGGCCGTTTCATGAGCCTTGTCGTAGACCTTCATTTTTTTGACCTCCCTTAATATTAGATTCTTTAATCGTTAACGCTATTAGAGTTCCCAACCCGAGAATAATGGTCGTCAGCCAGTATGAAGCCGTTAGCCCGCTATGGTCAGCTATCAAACCGTTAAGATAAACGCCCAACGAGCCTACCCCCCAAACGAACCCCATTGATATCCCGGAAGCAAGCCCAACATTGACTGGCATTATTTCCTGACCTAAGACTACCAGAACCGGTTGACACGCACCTACCATTAATCCGTTGATAATTAAAAAAACCAGTGAAGGCATACCGCCTGCTAATAGAAAACCAACCGACGATAATGAAGCAATAGCCAAAGTTAACACTATTACAATTTTACGTCCGACTCGGTCGGATAGTTTTCCAGCAATCAAACCTCCCAATGCGCCAACTAAAAGGAATACAGTCAGGATGTTGGCTGATACATCATAGGCAATCCCTCGCTCCTTTAAAAGAAAAGGCAAATAGTTAGTGTAAGCCAGGTTTCCCCAGGCTCTCAAGATCATTATACTGGCCAGGATCAATACCACTCCCGTAAGCAGCCCGGAGAAAAATGGTTTATTGTTTTCTTCCTCGTCCTTATGGGGTTTATATTTAACCCTACCCAAACCCAGCATCATAAGTGGAATCGGTATTAATAACCACGACAGTGAAGGGAATCCCCACCTGGTTATAACAAAGGCCACTACAGCAGGTGCCAGGGCATAACCCAGGGCCCCCGCAGTAGAAAAGAGCGACATCATGAATCCCCGGTTGTTTTGATTTAACTGGTAGGAATATACTGACCCTGCCGGGTGATATATCCCGTTTCCGATCCCCGATAGTAAAGGGAGAAGCAAAAATATGTAATAACTATTGGATAATGGGCTGAGACACATAAATACGCCGCTAAAGATTAAAGCCATAACCAGCCACATCTTCCCTGGTCGGCGATCATAGACATAACCAAAAAATGGCTGCAGAAAATTGGCTGAAAGCATAGCCGCGGTAGATACCAAACCAGCTTGAGCAAGACTAAGATGAAGTTTAACGGTCATAAGGGGAAGCAAGACAGGAATGAAGTTTATATAAAAATCAGTTAAAAAATGTCCACCGGTAATAAATAAGAATCCTTTAGCATTCATCCTTAATTTGGGCAATCAGTTCAATCTCGCACGGTGCATTTAGCGGCAACACATTTACTCCTACTGCCACCCGGGCATGCCGCCCTTTCTCCTCAAATATTTCTATCATGAGATCGGAAACTCCATTGATAACCTGGGGCTGATCGTAGAAATTTTCAACTGATTGTACATACCCAGTTATCTTCACGATTCGTTCCACCCGTTCAAGGCTGCCAATCAAGGATTTTATCACCCCCAGGCAGTTAATACCCGCCTGCCGGGCAGCTGCTTTCCCACTCTCAATGTCAACATCCCGTCCCAGTTTTCCTTCAGCTAATAACCGGCCCTCATGTAAAGGAAACTGCCCGGATACATATAATAAATTCCCACATATGAGCCCAGGAACATAAGAAGCCACCGGTCGCGGAGCCTCAGGAATCTTTATCCCCATCTCTAGAAGTTTTTCGTCAATACCCACCGACTAACCTCCTAAATGTGGTTTTTCTAATTATCTGCGGGTTCAACCCAGAACCCGGTCCAGAGCCAAAGTCAAGAAAATTATATAGAATGCACCCGAAATCAGAAGAGTGTATACACTTATCTTATTGCGCATCCTTAATTCCAGGTACAAAATAGCTGTAGATACGAGGGTTATTATCCCGGAAACCAAAGCGCCGAAGGTCAAATGCCAGGGGGAAAAAAAGATGCCCAGAGCTGGGATAATCGAACTTTGGAATACCATAGCTCCGGTAATATTCCCCAAAGCCAGAGTATCCTTCCCGCGGGATACCCAGATGACACTATTGAACTTCTCTGGAAGTTCTGTGGCGATGGGAGCTATAACCAGGGAAAGAACAAAAGCCGGAATCCCTAATGCTGATGCAACCTGTTCAATCCCACCAACAAATAACTTGGCCCCCCCTATTATTAAGCCCAGAGCCACCAACAATTGAACAACCAGAATCATCATTGACGGTTCTGCCTGGCGGGGGGCAAAATAACATGGACGCATATCCTCTTCGCATTCTTCTCGTTCTTCTCTCAGGGTATCAATCACATACCAGGCGTAAGAAAAAATCATGAAAGCGCCAATCATAATCTGCCAATGACGAAGAGGGGGGGGTAATAATCCGGAAAGAATAGCCGCGGTAAATACAATTAGGAAGAATCCAAGATCTCTTTTCATCACGGAATTATCCGCGTTAACCTCAGTTCCGCTCAAACGGCGCCGGCTGGTAATGATAATGGCCAAGCCGGTAACAAACATAGCCAGAGTAGAAAGCATTAAAGGAGCTCCAATTATGGCTCCTATACCAACTTCCTCAGACTTGGATCCTATCCCAAAAACCAGAGCTATAATGGGTATTATAGTTTCCGGCATTGCAGTCCCTACAGCCGCAAGTATACTGCCTACCGCGCCTTCGGAAAGATTAAGTCTGAAGCCCAGCCACTCAACGCCATTAGTAAATACTTCGGCTCCAATAAGAATTATTCCTAAACTTAACAGGAGAATCGCAATGTTTTCCATATAGACTCCTCACTAACCCATAGGGGTTATAACCTTTTGCCGGCGGGTAAAGCTTACAAGCACTCTGTATCCCGCTTGTCGGATGCTTTTTGCTACTTCATCGAGACCTTCCCCAACCTGATCCGGGTGATGCGCGTCGGACCCCATGGTTACCGGTATGTTATGATTAAATAATTGATCCAAGATTGACTGAGAAGGGTATATTTCTCCAACCGGTTTTCTGAGTCCACTGCTGTTAACCTCCACAACAATACCGCTCTGTTTAATGCAATGTAAAAGAGGCTCCAGAAAGTAAGTATCAGGACGCTTAACCGGGCGATGCCCCCAGACCTTAACCAAATCAAGGTGTCCCAGAACATCGAAAAGCCTAGAGTTAAAAGCTTTATCAACTAAATTAAAATATTGACTATATATATTATCAATGTTTTCTGTATCGAACCCGTTTCTGTAATCAGGGTGGTCAAACATCCATTCACCTATATGGTGGACAGATCCCATAACATAATCAAAACTTTTTTTATTAATAAGATCAGCTATCTCAGGTTCCCGGCCGGGTTTATAGTCAACTTCCATTCCTATTCTAACTCGCAGGTTTTGAAACTCGGTCTGCGCTTTTCTAATAACCGAAAAATCAACAAGATCTATAAACTCATCATGCTCACAGAATCCAATCTCTTTGATCCCAACGACTTTTGCCTTTTCTAGAAATTGTGTGATCCATTCCTGTGTATAACGGTACTCTCCGTGGGCTAATGCATGAATATGAAAATCAATCAGCATATTTTTCCTCTCATGACCATCGTCAAAATTATTAAATCACTCCCGCATTTAAAAAGCAAGAAACCAAAAACCCATTGCACAACCCTCCCCGGTATAATAAAATTGGATAGAATTCATAGATAATAGGAGGTTTGCGGCCTCATGGCAACAATTATTCCTTTTACAGGACTGCGTTACAACCAGGATAAAGTCCCCTTTCTTTCTTCCGTGGTAACTCCACCCTACGACATAATCGATGAAAAGGCTCAGGCCAGGTATTATGCAGAAAACCCCTTCAACTTAATCAGGCTTGAATTAGGCTTGATCTTCCAGGATGACAGTGAGAATAACAATCGTTACAGCCGGGCCAGGAAATACCTCGACAAATGGATTGAAGACGATATTCTTTTGTCGGACAATAAACCATCTCTTTACTTTTACCAGCAGGAATTCGATGGACCACATGGAAAACTGGTTCGAAACGGCTTTATTTGCGGACTCAAGGTGGAAGATTATGCGAGGGGGAACGTCCTGCCGCACGAAGAAACACTTTCCAAGCCCAAGGCTGATCGCCTTCAGCTTATGAAGGCCACTCGGTGCAACTTCAGTTCTGTTTTCGGGCTATATGATGATCCGGAAAAAGTAGTCGACACCTCTCTTTTATCAGCTATTAGCGAAAGAGAGCCAGATGCTGAAATGGTAGATGAGGCAGATGAGATTCACCGGCTTTGGGTGATTGACAACGAAAAAATCCTGAATACGGTTATATCCTGTATGAGCGATAAAAAAGTTTTTATCGCAGATGGTCACCACCGTTATGAAACGGCGTTGGAATACAGCAGATTTATGCAAGAATCAGGATATAAAGGCTACGATTATGTTATGATCACTCTGGTAAACTTATATGATCAGGGTCTGGTTATACTTCCTACTCATCGAGTTGTAGGCAACCTTCAGGGATTTAATCTAAATTCATTTAAGGATTCTTTACAAGATTTGTTTGAAATCGAGGCCTGTCAGTCAGATGATCTTTTCGCATTTACCAGCGAATTGGCCAAGAGGGGTCGTAAGAAACATGTTTTCGGAATGTATACCTCGGAAAAACAACTTTATATTTTAACCCTGAGGAATATGACTCAGGCAAAAAAACACCTGCCTCGGGATAAATCAGACGCCTGGAAAAAGCTTGACGTGGCACTTTTAGATAATCTGGTTCTGGATCGCTGTCTGGGGATCGGAGAGAAAGAAAGAAAGAATCAGGATAATCTCTCATATACCAGGGACGAGAATTGGGTTATTAACTCTGTCGCAGAAGGGAACTATCAGCTAGGGTTTATCCTCAACCCTACCCGGGTAAAGGAAGTAGTAGCAGTTGCTCAGGCCAGGGATAAGATGCCGCAGAAGTCAACGTATTTTTATCCTAAACTGATTACCGGTATGGTTGTTAATCCGATATATCTGAATTCCGAACAGGAGTAAAAGTGTTTTTTTGAAGATAACCGGGGGTCTTGGCCCCCGGTTTAACTTTTATCACTCATATGAAGATACCAAATTGATAGAATCAATATACATTCGAGAAAAATCCTCGCGTTCAGCCAGTTCCAACCTTTTAATAGTCTTTGCCAGACGGCTGGCTTTATCTCTTTTGGTAAGGTTAATTAAGGCCGTTACTGCCCCCCGCAAAGCCGCATTACCAATATTACGGAAGTTGGCCATATCGAGACCGGGAAGCATCCCAATCTTTAGAAGAGAAGCCGGATTCAAGTGATTGCCAAATGCTCCGGCCATCAGAACCTTATCTACATCTTTCGCCTTTATCCCGGCTTCGTTTAACAGGATATCCACTCCGGTCCTGATTGCCGCTTTGGCCAGCTGCAGCTGTCTTACATCCTGCTGGTTAAATACTATGGGAAGACCACTTCCCGTTGAGGATCCCTCCGCAATAATTAATTCTATCCCATTAACCGAATCACGCCATTGGCCGGTATATTTTTCAGGATGAATTAAGCCGTTTACGTCGACTGCTTCAAGATCCAACAGGCAAGCCAGAAGATCAATTAGCCCGGAACCACAAATTCCCAGAGGGTTATTGGTTCCAAGAACGCTAAACCGCAAACTTCCCTCTTCAATCCAAAAGCGATCAATAGCACCGGCAGCAGCCATCATACCACTGGTGATACATGCGCCCTCGAAGGCTCCACCTGCGGCCACCGAACATCCCCATATTGTACCATCTTTTTTTAGAAGCATTTCTCCATTAGTTCCAATATCGATTAAAAGAAATTCTTCATGTTCTTCAGTATCGACTGCCAGCAAGCAAGCCAGTACATCGGCCCCTAAAAAACTTCCTACCTGTGGCATCACGTAGATGCGTCCCCCGGGGTTCATGGGTAAATTGAGAGTATCTCCGCGAAAGGCCACAGCGTTGCGGAAAATTCCTATATACGGTGAAGATCCCATGTTTCTAACATCTAATCCGAGAAACAAATGCAACATAACCGGGTTTCCAACCACAGTCATTTCCAGGATACTACCCGTATCGATATTCAAACTGTGAGCCAGTTCTTCAATCATAGTTCGAACACTGGTTAGAACCATTTCATGCAAACTAACTAATCCATTATCGTGTTCTATGGAGTAACTTATCCGGGAAAGGATATCCCGACCCGCGGCAATTTGTGAGTTGGTAATTTCATTAACCCCCAGGACTTCGCCGTTAATAAGGTCAACGACTATACACTGCAGAGTGGTTGTTCCCAGATCCAGAGCAATACCGAAAAATGAGCCCTCGTTAGATGGATGGATACCAATTATCCTCGAATCAAGCAACCCAGCATTGACATAGAATCCGTCTCCCCGATCCAGATCAGCAATTGTATTCAGATTTGATGGCAGTATATCCAGTTCGTAGTCATCAAAAGCCCATTTAATCCTCTCCAACAAAGGAACAGGGTCTTCCCGGTCAAAGCGAGGAATATGACGGCTTACGGATCTAACTGCCGGAAGTATCCCCGGGAACTTTTCGAAGACCAGTAGCCCGGGCTTTAGCGCAGAAATCCTGATCTCAGGCAGGTATATATCTAGGTTTGCCATTACGCGACACTGGCATGCCAGCCGGTATCCTGCCGCTTTATCTTCTAGAAGTAACTTTTCTTCTTCAACCGGTGACAAAGGTGAACTACAACCTTCGATTCGTGTTTTGCACTTACCGCAGGTTCCATTCCCACCGCAGTCTCCCAGTACCCATATCCCCGCCTGATGGACGGCATCCCAAACAGAATATCCGGTTGGGACCCAGGCAATCAGGGTTTCTGAAGCGGTATGAATCCTTACACGTTGTTTATCTGGCACAATAGCACCTCATGTCGAAATAGACTGGGTAATTTCATGCTAATATTATCACTTTCTAATTATACCGTTACCAATGAATCGATAAAATGTTAAGAAGCGCTGGGGTATTTCTCGGAATATCAAGAATAAGGCCTAACACTTCGTTTTCGATAAAAAACGGCGTAAAAAAAGGCGGCATTCGCCGCCTTTTTCAAACCGTTTATTGTTCTTTTGTTTCTGATACCAAAACAAATGTAAAAAGTAAAACGACCAGCAGAGATGCGGCCAGAACAATACCCATGGTTCCCATTAATTCCGGAGGAACATAGCTTTCAGTTGTCTGTCCAAGCTTAGCTTTACCGAACAGGTAATTGAATACTACTACGCCAGCTCCAAATATAATATATGTCCAGGTCTTTAATTTGCCCGGTAAGGAAAATTTCTTTGCAAAAGCGCAAAACTTAAGAAATAACCAGATGCAAAAAATGACCAGAACAAACTCCACTATTGGATTCTGCTGCAACCATTCCATCTATTTCACCTCCTTGCCTGACTTCGATTCTTACTTGTTAATGTTAACGGAATAAGGTCACCATCACCGCACTGCCTTATCCCAATTCATAAATACTATTCTCCTTTAGCTTACATATTCCTGCAAGTACTTCACCAAATTGTTAAGTTTTTTTTTAAAATCGCGAATGCTTTAATAAGCTTCCCTCCATGATTTTCTCAGTTAATTCTAACTCCAGCAAATATTCTTTCCAGTTTATCCGGTTTGTTTGGCTTAATAGATAATCGGTCTTTCATTCTGGCTCAGAGTACTCATCTTATTCTACTTTCAATGTCATAAACACAAAAATAGTATATCATAACTATTGACACCTGTCGTAATAACGGTCCTTTAAAGGCTATGTATAAATTTTCCGGTCCTGTTTTTCCCTCTTGTAACTAATCATTGGTTGGAGTTATAATACATTGGCGAGTAAATCGGATAGTCGCGGGTCTTTAGACTCGAGGAAAGTCGGAGCTCCACAGGGCAGGGTGCTGGGTAACGCCCAGTGAGGGTGACCTCAAGGAAAGTGCCACAGAAACAAACCGCCCGACATTCAACCTATCCCACAGTCATAAAACTTTATTAATGAACTGTGCAATGGGTTGAGTGCCGGGTAAGGGTGGAAAGGTGAGGTAAGAGCTCACCAGCGGTCAGGTGACTGACCGGCTCGGTAAACCCCACCTGGAGCAAGACCAAATAGAGGGGCTATGGAGTTGCCCGCTCCGCTCCCGGGTTAGGTCGCATGAGGTGTCAGGCAACTGGCATCCTAGATAGATGACTATTCAAGACAGAACTCCGCTTACAGGTTTACTCGCCCTTTACTTAAATATTGGCGCGCCATAAATCAATTCACAGTATAAAAAAGCCACCTAAAAGGTGGCCTTTTTTATTATATCCTTGTACATTCATTTCTACGGTTTTTACCAAATCAACATTATTATTCTGACTACAGATACTATTTTTTCTTTGCGGGTTTTGCTTTGCCTTTTGCGGCTTTAGCAGCCTTTGCACCCTTCTTCTCGGCTTTCGGGGTTACGGCGACTACTTCTTTCAAGGATTTGCCCGGTTTGAAAGCCGGTACCTTGGTGGCTGGAACTTCAATCTCCTGCCGTGTCGCTGGGCTGATGACCTTTCTAGCTTTGCGATCCCTGACTTCAAATGTTCCAAAGCCAATAATCTGTACTTTGTCACCTTTCGCTAAAGCATCCTTGATGGAGTCCAGAACAGCATCCAGAACCTTAGCGGCATCCTTTTGGGTTACTCCAGCCTTCTCTGCCAAAGATTTGACAAGTCCCGTTTTGTTCACACCGAAATCCTCCTTATTAGATTTTTCCAATTAGACTTCCTCAAGAATTCCTAAAATCCTTCTTTTCCAACTGATTTTTTTAAATATTTTTTTATAATTTATCCATTTTTCTTTAAACCATGCCTATCTATTAAAATATTATGCCCAATTTTTCTAGCTTTTTTCGGGTTAGGGTCTCTTTTTTATCCCAGTCTCGGGCTTTATAGTATTTTTGTAAATTAATTAAACTTTTTCTTGAGACAGACCTCTTTTACCTTGATAAATCCTATTCGGGAAATTACTTCATTCGAGTTTTTCTCTGGCTTTGGTATTTATTAAACGAGGCGAGGTTTCAGTTTCTCTCAGCCGCCAACAACTTTTCTTCTACACTAATGCCAGTGCTTTCATTCTAACCATCTTTCAATAGTAAAGGGGCTCGGATACGAACCCCTTCAGGAGAATTTTAATCTGATCGTCCCTGGCTCTTTCAAAACCCTGTCTATGCTCTTCCAGAATTCCTCTGCTTTCTCTTTACCCATTACTACCCGGACAGCTTGATAGTTTTTTAGGAATTGTATCTCGGTCTCATTTGGTCTAACCATGGTTCTCATCATCAATCCCCGAAAATCATCGGGGTATAGTTTACATTCCCTTTCTCCCTTACTCCAGATATTATCCGCCATCTGGGAGAATGATTTTATTTCCTCAATCCAATCGAGGGTTACTTCACACCAATCCTTAACCACTGCATTATCAAAACGCATTACTAGTTTCTCATGACCGTCGTAATTAATGTTAATACCTGAAAGCTGATCGTTACCGAAATTATTGTGGTTATTCTTGCCTTCGTGTAACTGCATCAAAATACCTCTTTCAATCGTCTTGATTATCTTTTCCGGAATCCCGGGTTCCCCTCATACCAATTTTAATGGCGGCTACGAACAACAGAATTGCCGCAAGAAGAGTCAACAAGATCATCTGTGGAGTTACTTCCATCACTATCACCTCTCAATCTACGATTTCTGTAATAGTAACATGCCTTTCCCTTAAATCGTAGAACATCTCCCCCACCTGCACAATAGGCCGAGTTGGTAAACCCGGGTCAACAAAGACAACGGTTCCAACTTCGCCATTGGATAATACAACTCTATTGCCTATGTAAAAACTGCTTACCCTATCATAAAAGACCTTGGCTATACGGCCGTCAAGCTTACCGAAAGACTCGTTCCAGAGTATTTCGGCAGCCGCATAAGGAGATTCTTTACGAGAATAGACACGGTTGGAAGTAATCGCATCGTATATATCGGCAACTGCCACCAGGCGGGCCAAATAATTAAGTCCGGTGGAGGATACCCCCATGGGATATCCGCTCCCATCCAACCTTTCGTGATGCATGAGTATGCCATTGGCCACATCATCCGGTATCCATTCGTTTTGGGTTATGGCGTTATACCCCAGTTGTGAATGTTTTTTAACTTCTATGAATTCTTCATCGGTCAATTTTCCTGGTTTTAACAAAATGTCGTTGGAAATATAAACCTTACCCAGGTCGTGAAAAATGCCTGCCAAACCAGCTTTCTTGATCTCCTTTTTGGAACATTTAAGCCAGCGGGATATAAGTATACATAGTAACCCGACATTAACTGAATGGGTGAAGAGATAACTGTCCTTACCATGCATTATCCTCATCTGTTTAAAAATATCAACTTCATCGAAGACCAACTCTACCAGAGAATTGACTGTCTCTTCCACCTCATCCTGGGGCAGAGGGCGACCGAGCTTTGTTTCCGTCATAAATCCGCGTATTGCCTCCAGTGCTTCCGCATAGGTATCGGAAAAGGATTTCCTGTGTTTACGAGTGCTCGATTCCTCGTCCTTTAGATAGACAAATTCTATCCCTTTAGACAGCATACTTTGCAGGTATGACTCTTCTATAACCGTGCCCTGAGCAAGAAGCAGTCTCCCGTCATCCGAATAAAGGTTGCGGCCTAAGGCCACCCCTGGTTTTAACTGGGCTACTCCGATTTTTCGCACCAGTGTTACCTCACTAAAAATTTTTATCAGGGAATTCTACATTATTACTATAAATTCCTTTTATCGTATCAATTTTTGCTTTAGGTCAGAATGCCCGTAATAGTATTTCAGCCTTTGCCCTATAGATCGGTGCATTCCACCCATTAGAGTCTATAACGCCCTGTAAATAGTCCCCTACCAGATCGACCATCGTCTTTTCCAGTCCATCATGTCCAGCATCAATAAGAGCCAACCCTGACCGGCAGGCTTCCTGAGCCTCATGGTATTTGATATCTCCCGTTATTAACACATCGCAGCCATCCTTTATCGCTAAAGGAATCATGGAGGCACCGGAACCGGATACAATCCCAATATTTTTTACCTGTTGATTCGGATCACCACAGTATCTAATATGCTGCAACTGGAAGGTGTTTTTCACATTCGCCGCCAACTCCTGCAGAGTAATCGTATTAAACAGCAGGCCTTTCCGTCCATAACTTATGACTGGTCCGCTATTAGCCAGCGGATACAAGTCATAAGCAACTTCTTCATAAGGATGCGCCTCAAGCATTGCAGCTATTACAGTTGATAGAGTTCCCTCCGGAACAATGGTTTCCAGACGATATTCCGATACCCTTTCCAGGGTTCCCTGTCTACCAAGAAACGGATTAGCTCCTTCCGAAGGTCTAAACAGGCCTGTCCCCGGAGAAAGGAAGCAACAATCACTGTATTTCCCCAGGTGACCGGCACCAGCTCTTCCTATGGCTTCCCTTACTATTTCCAGGTGGGCTTCAGGAACAAAAACGACCAGTTTAAATAGTTTTTCTGCGCGGGGACTTCCCAACGAGATCACTTCTTCCAGGTGCAGACAGCAGGCCAGTGCATCATTTAGACCACCAGGCGCTGAGTCCAGATTAGTATGAGCAGAATATACAGTTATATTTCGATGAATAATCTCATGAATAAGTTTTCCATGATAGGTTTCCTGACTTATTTTTTTCATTCCAGAAAAAATAAGTGGGTGATGGGTGACAATTAGATTCGCATTATGATCAATGGCCATCTTTAATACTTCCCAATCCAAATCCAACGCTACGATGATACCATTTACAGCTTGATCGAAGCTCCCCACCTGTAAACCGCAGTTGTCCCAGGACTCAGCCAGTCTTAAGGGAGCCAGGCTTTCCATGATCATAAAAATATCCTTGTTTCTGACCTTCATTTAAGAACCTCCTCTAATCTTATCTTTCGATCCTTATAAATATTTACCGCGTTTTTAGCCCGTGAGCTTTCGACGGGGCTAGTCTGCAAAATGATCTTTTGATATTTTCTTAAATGATATTCAAGATAATCCCTGATCGCCGACTCGTTATGCCGTTCAAGGATTCTAGGACCAAACTCCATTTCAAGATCGGAAAAATTATATAATGGACCGGACACTGGGTTAATCGAAATACTCACATAATAATGGGTGTCCTTTATAACATTCTCTGCCTCAATTAACCAGCCCCGGGCGGCAATAAATGCCCGCAGGTCGCGCAGGGTTCCCATTGGCTGCAGGACCAGACGTTTGAAACTTTCTATCTTTTTCCCTGCCCGATCTAGAATCCCGGTTATAGTAGCCGCACCTATTCCGGCTATAACTACAGTGGATACCTCTCCGGGGGATAGGATATCCAGACCATCACCCTGTCGAGTTTCAATACGGTCAGTTAAGCCCACCAGGGAAATGGTCTTTTGTGCTCGTATGAAGGGTCCAGTAGTTAATTCGCCTATAATGGCTCGCGGGCATATTCCCTGGTTTATCAAAAAGCATGGTAGAAGCGCGTGATCTGATCCGATGTCGGCCATCGGTTCTCCCGGTATAATATAGCTGGTTAATTCTGCAAGTCTCGATGGCAAATATATTCCAGGTTTAATCCTAGCCATCTCCTTAAACTCAAGTCATAGTTTACAAATCGTCAATATCCTTCTATATCATACCTCATTTTCTTCTATTTTCCCTTCTGCCTTAACGCATTAGGTAATTTCCTTTTACATACTTTTAAGTTTCTTGTTGTAATTTTCGATATTATTAGGTGTATTATATAATTGTTATCATAATTGGATTTGGTTTTGGGTTTATCCTTTATTAATCACGGAAGAATGTTGATCAAGGATGATCGCTGATGAAGATATATCATAACCTCCCGGGTCTTAACCTGGTGAATGCCATTAACAAGGACATAAATATATCTTCCCGGATTCTTAAAAATCTGTCATCTGGTTTGAGAATTAATCAGGCCGCTGATGATGCCGCTAACCTATCAATTTCAGAGAGAATGCGCGCTCAAATTCGCGGGATGGATCAGGCTAATCACAACCTGCAGGATGGCATATCTTTAATTCAAACCGCCGATAATGCTCTTTCCGAATCCCAGTCTGTGATTCTGCGTATGCGCGAGTTGGCTCTCCAAGCAGCCAATGATACCTATACATCGCAGGACCGCATCGTCATTCAAAAGGAAATTGATCGGCTAAAATCCAATCTTGATGATATTGCCCATAATTCAACTTTTAATAATAAGATTCTTCTGGACGGTAGTTCTTCTCTTGGGTGGAGTTCCAGTAGTGATAAGCTAAGGATCGTGATTGATTCGACGGTCAAAGGTGATGAAGATGCTGACCGAGTTGGTAGCTACCTTTTGGATATCCAAACCCAGCCCGGCACTCCACAGGTATTAGGAACCAGTGCTTTATATGTCCGGGAGAATACCATAGCTACAAGTATCAATTCCATTTCGGAAACCGAAGCCTTTTCCGGTCTATCAGAACTGAAAGCCCGTGGATTGGCCGAGGGCTCCTACCGACTTGAAACCAGAGAAACTCCTTTCGGAGGCCTCACCTTTTTAGACCCTAACGGTGCCGAAACCCTGAATGCTGAATCTGATTTAGGATATTCCCTAACTGCCACCTCCAGTCCTAAAACAGTCCCTTTTGGAGAATATGATCTTCAAACAGCGGACATTGTCCCTTTTATGGCTTCTTTTTCGGACAATGAAACCGGCTCGGATGTCATTACCGGAGTCTCCCCCACTGGACGTGATGGAGTTGATGTTAAGCTGGATATCGCTCAAGTGGCGGGACCCCAGAGTTCATTGTCGGAAGTAGCGTGGATCGATATCGGGGGTGAAGGATCAGGCAATGTATGCATGGGTACTGCTACAGGGGGAGATGTCGCGATAATCACCGATTCTGAATATTCCAGTAACCTTACTACCCATTTCCAGGTAGAAGAAGTTGACTCCCGTGATTTGTCGGCATCTGATATTACCGTTACTGATTATTATCGTTCTAGTTCTGCCAGCTCAGTTAGCATGAATTTGACTTACAAAACTCAGATTGGTGAACAGTTAAACGCTCGTACAACTTATCTTTCTGCTTCTGGTTCTGCCATGGATATCAACCTGACCTACAAAACTGGTATAGAT
>JBLMZW010000148.1:0-5784 GCA_050259035.1 Chitinophagales bacterium
ATCCACGAAGAAAAGTTGACTTAAACTCTTATTTTTGGGTAGTGATTCAAGTAGTAATCATCACCGTGATTGGCTATTTTGGTAAAGATACATTGGGACTGCCTAATATAGGTATGTTGTATTTGCTCCCGGTTCTGCTTGCTTCAGCTCGAATGGGAATGGGTCCGTCTGTTGCCGCTGCCATACTGGGGGTTTTAGTCTATGACTTCTTCCTGGTTCCTCCTGTATTGTTTTTAACTGTAGCGGATATCCGTTACCTTATTACTTTTACTGTTTTTCTATTGGTAGCCATTACAACCGGTACCATGGCGAACCGGCTAAGGTACAGAATTAGCGAGTCCAGGATCAGGGAAGCGAGAACCAGGGCTTTATATGACCTGGCGCGAGAAATAGCGGCTGTTACAGATGTTGAACAATTGTCAACCAGGGTGGTTGAGCATATTGCACGAACATTAGATGCTGAGGCGGTCGTCTTCATTCCCGAAATAGATGGAGTTCTTAAGGCAATGGCCTGCAGTAATCCCCAAAGCCTTATGTTATTGGATTCCAACGAGACAGCCGTAGCCACCTGGTCATATAAACAATCTCAACCCACGGGCAATGGCACGGATACTCTGCCCGGGGCTTATGGGGTATACCTTCCATTAAGAAGTGAAGAAGAAACTTTAGGAGTACTGGGCATTAGGCCGCGGGAACAATTCCTGACACCCGAGCAGAGAAGTATTTTGGATGCGTTATGCGGACTGACCGCTCTGGCTATTGGGAGATTGCGCTTGGCCCACGAAGCTCAAGAGGTTAAAAACCTGGAAGCCAGTGAAAAACTCAGAACGGCTCTGTTTAATTCGCTTTCCCATGATTTAAAAACTCCACTGGCATCGATTATTGGCTCAGTTGCCAGCCTGTTGGATGAAGGAGATATATACAGTAACCAGGACCGAACGACTTTACTTGCTACCATTAAACAGGGCGCCCTGAGAATGAACCGGGTGGTGGGGAATTTATTAGATATGGCGCGTTTGGAGAGTGGGCTTATGCGTCTCAACATCGACTGGTGTGATATTCAGGACATAATAGGGGTTGTGCTCCGACAGTCTGAGGATTCCATGGAAGATCGAAAGATAATAGCGGATATTCCCCCCAGCCTTCCTCTGGTGCAGGCCGATCATGCCTTAATAGAGCAGGTATTGACCAACCTTCTGGATAACGCGATCAAGTATTCTACACCTGATAGTCAGGTTCGCATTTCAGTCACAGTGAAAGACCAGGCTATTCAGGTTGCTATAGTTGATGAAGGAATTGGAATACCACCGGGAGATGAAGAAAGAGTATTTGATAAATTCTACCGTCTTAACTCCATGCAAAATGTAAGCGGAACCGGACTAGGGCTGTCAATATGCAAGAGTATTGTTGAGGCTCATGGAGGTAGTATATGGATTGAAAATAGAACAAATGGAGGATGTATTACAAGTTTCACTTTGCCGGTACCCAACCCGATTCCTTCTGGTATCATTAGTAATAAGGCAGGTGAGGCAGGTGCCGCAAAGAGGGGCCCGGATTCTGGTGATAGATGATGAACCGGAGATCCGCCGTTTGCTGGAAGTCGGATTAACGGCCCATGGATTACAGTTCATAGGGGCTTCAACCGGAAGTGAGGGATTGAATCAGGCTGCTATTGGTCAGCCTGATTTAATAATTCTTGATATGGGACTGCCAGATATTCAGGGACTAGAGGTGGTAAAGCGTCTTCGTGAATGGAGCGCCACCCCAGTTATTATTTTATCGGTCCGCGAACAGGAGGATGACAAAATCGAAGCTTTAGACGCGGGGGCTGATGATTACTTAACCAAGCCTTTTAGCGTGCGGGAATTATTGGCCCGTATTCGGGTCGCTCTGCGGCACCAGGTCAGTGGCAAAAATGAACCGGTTATTGAGACCGGGGATTTATTTATCGATTTGGCGCATCGGCAGGTTAAGATAAAAGGTACCGAAGTTAAGCTGACTCCGACCGAATATGATTTATTAAAGAGTCTGGCTGTCAACATTGGTAAGGTAATAACTCATCGTCAACTCTTAATCAGTGTTTGGGGAAAAGAATATCAAAACGAAAACCATTATCTTAGAATATATGTCGGACAATTGAGAAGAAAGCTGGAACCTGATCCTACCCGGCCAAGGTATATTATAACAGAACCAGGGGTAGGTTATCGTTTAGCCGTGCTGGAGTTGTCATAGAAAGAACTAACCGGGAGGATGGTATGGCTACGGTCTTAATTCAAATACTGATATCGATAATACTACTATTTTGCCTGTTCCAGGTTATTGTATCTTTGTCTATGCGGCTGTTTGACCGGAAAGTAAAGCGGGAGATAAAAGCTCTCTTTCAATATCAGGGAGAAATACCTTGGAGAGCAATTTCAAAAGATGATTTGAAGAAACAGCCTCCGTCGGTACAAAAATGGATGATCAGCGCCGGAGTGGTCGGCAAAGAACGAATTAACACCGCCTGGATCAGCCAGGAAGGAACGATGAAGACCGAGGAAGGGAAGGCCTGGATGCCATTTATGGCGGAGTATTACTATACCTTGGATAAACCAGGGTTTGTCTGGTATACACGAGTTCAGGCTGCGCCTCTGGTCTTTCTTATAGGCCGTGATAAGCTTTTTAAAGGCCAGGGCAGCATGTTAATCAAGTTGTTTTCTTTGATAACCGTTGCCAATAGTAAGGGCCCGGAAATCAATCAGGGAGCGTTGCTTCGTTTCCTGGCTGAAATAATGTGGTTTCCAACCGCAGCTTTAAATGAATATATATCCTGGGAACAATTAGACGATAATTCCGCGCAGGCCACTATTAAGGTTGGTGACGTAACCGCATCGGGGATTTTTACGTTTAACGAGGATGGGATGCCAGTAGAGTTTAAGGCCCAACGATATATGAGCAAAAATAAGGGCTATTCCTTGGAAACATGGAAGGCGGCGGCTCGAGATTTCAACGTCTCAAATGGCATCATGACTCCAACCTATGTAGAAGTGACCTGGGAACTGCCTGAAGGGGACTATACGTGGTTCAAGGCCAATAATTTGTACGTGTTTTTTAATTTGGATGCTAAATGGTGATCTTCAAGAAATACATAGCGGGGTTACAGATGCAACCCCGCTTAAACATTACTAAACCACTTCGCGGTCCTCAAAGAACCTTTCGTCACGTGCTACAATAACAATTTCTCTAATTGGAATATAGTATATTTCCCTTCCTGACAGTGTTACGAAGCTGCGGTTTACTTCAGTTAATATACCGCGTACAAATTGCTTGTCACCCTCGGTTAAGATCTTGACTCTAAAGTTCAACAGGCTTAAAAGCAGTCTAAAGAAGCTTCGCCTCTCAAAACCTTCGTCAAATCTGCCGAGTCTTTCAAAACCGAAATCCTCATCAAAACATCTTGATCTACCCACTTGACACTCCCCTTTTTTCCAATATTGAAGCCGGATTAACTCAATCCAACCTCTAATGTAAAATATTCGGGGTAGCTTCCATGTGTTACAGTTACTTCCATGTTCTGGGGACTATGCGATTATTCAACCTTTCTGACCCTTAAAATGTCCACTTTGCCCTATCAGTCGGTTTAAATAGAACCAATCCGTATCCCCTGTCTAATAATTGGGGGCCAAAATGGGAATATATAAACTGTTTGACATTTTCTGATTCTTCATTCTTTCGGATTATGAGTTGGAGAAAAATGATATTAAATATTGAGCAGCTCCGGGAAAAGGCCCATGAACTGGCATTAATTCATGATCCTTTTTTTAATCGCAGGCCTTCCTGGCGGCTGTGGAGAGAATTTAAAAAAGACGTCAGTAATATCAGGGAATTTTTAGATTTCTTGCAGGAGGGCCATGCCAGCTGTTCTCAGCCAGCGGAGGAATGGTTATTAGATAACGCCGAATTCCTCGAAGAGCAAATCCTGGTTGTACGGCAGCTGCTTTCTGGCGTCTTTTTGCGGGATTTGCCGAATCTGCGCAGGACCGGAAATAAACGAATATTATCCATTTGTATTGACTATCTTCAGCATGTGGATGGGTATTTGGACGAGGACTCCTTAATTACGTATATGAAATCCTACCAACAGGTATCTGTTTTAGGAATTGCCGAAGTATGGGCCATCCCTCTTATCCTTCGTATAGCACTTATTAAACTCCTGGCTGAAGTGACAAAAGAGGTCCGCCAGCGTCGGGAAACCTGCATTTTGGCTGAACGCTTGTTGACGCGGATCGACCCCTCGGAATGGAACCAGGAAAGTCTTAAAGCTGCCCTAAGCAGAGAGGGGCAGGAGATGCCATTATCCGGTTCGCTGATTGTACATCTGGTCAGGCATTTGCGGGAATGGGCGGATGATTCGGCCAGTGTTAGGGAATTGCTGATGTGTGAATTGGATAACAGCACCGAGAGCCTTGACCGAATGATTTCTTATGAGTATCAGCTCCAGGCCGCTTACCAGGTCACAACTGGCAATCTGATTGAGAGTTTACGCAGCGTTTCCCGCTGGGACTGGAATGAACGATTCGAACAAATCTGCATGGTTGAACACACCCTGCGGGAAGAGAAAGCCGGGGTCTATCCCTTGCTTGATTTCTCCAGCCGGGATGTACTGCGGCAACAGGTGGAAAGACTGGCTAATCGTCTGCGGGTGCCGGAAAATCTAATAGCCGAGCAGGCTGTTAGGCTCTCCAGCAGCGAGTATGAACGGGTTTCCTCGGCTCCAGAAGGGGAGAAGAGGGTCGCTAGCGATGCAGATGAATTACCACGGAAAGCATTTGCCGCTTACTACTTACTCGAACCATCAGGAATGGGTGAACTGCAAAAAGCCTTAAAAATATGCGGCAATTCTGGTTCACTGCCAGAAATATCAGTTTTACAGAGGGCTCCAAGGTCTTATTTGATTACTCTTTTAGGATTATTAGCCTTAGTCCTTATAGGCTTTGCTGGGTGGATAGGACGGGGTACGGTCAATACGACGGCCGGTTGGACTATTTTAGCGTTGGCTCTGCTGCTGCCGGCCAGTGAATGGGCAGTGGCAATAGCTCACTGGTTAATAGGATTCATACGACGACCGCGCCCACTGCTTAAATATGATTTTTCCAGTGGGGTTCCGCCGGAAGCCACCACCATGGTTGTGATTCCGGTTATCTGGTCCAAGGTGAAAGAGGTGCAGGAATTAACAGCCCGGCTGGAACTGCATTTCCTGGCTAACCGTGATCCGAATATTCATTTTGCTCTACTGGCCGATTTCAAAGATGCTCCCCAAGAAACCATAGAAGAGGACGAAACAGTTCTAGCTGCTGCCCGGGCTGGTGTTGAGGCTTTAAATGAAACCTATTCCGGCTCCAGTACAAGTACATTTCATCTGTTTCATCGTTCTAGGTCCTGGAATGAGTCTGAAAAGGCCTGGATGGGGTGGGAACGAAAACGGGGCGCGCTGGTCGAACTGGTAGAAATACTTAAAGGCCGGCCGGACATTAACTACCATATTGTTGGGGACCAGAGTGTCCTGCCCGGCATTCGCTACGTTATTACCCTGGATGCGGACACCCAGCTTCCTATCGGCAATGCCCGACGTTTAATCGGGACGCTGCATTTGCCTTATAACCGGCCCCGGCTTAACCGCAGCCGGACCCGGGTGGTGGAGGGATATGGCGTTCTGCAACCCTGTATCAATATAAGCCACATGTCCGCCCTGCGTTCACGGTTTGCCTTTTTATGGTCGGCTGATCCGGGGATTGATCCGTATAC
>JBLMZW010000149.1:0-9290 GCA_050259035.1 Chitinophagales bacterium
AGCACAAACCTATAATAAGGCAAAATAGGGCCGCCAAGCTACCCAGTACCGGGCCGCCAAGCCCCACTTCGGCCTCAATCACAGCGTTTCTGGGCTGATCTTTCATGGCAATAAAGGCACCGATAAAGGGAATAAAGATAGGGGCTGAAACATTAAGGTTAAGCCGCTTGGCGGTAATGTAATGTCCCATTTCATGAACCAGGATCAAGAACACAAATCCGATTGCAAAACTCCAACCATACGTGATTGCATACATGTAGATCATAACCAGCATTGAGATAATAGTACCCATAAACTTCCCCAGCTTTAAAAAAACCAGAAGGAATTTTAATTTACCGAGGCCCAACGCAATAGCCGCTAATAATGCTATAATCCCGGTTTTAGATTTTGGTGATTTACCTTCCTGAAAATCCTCAGATGATTCCTCTGGGCCTTGATCCCGGTTATTTACATTCTGGTCGTTCATAATAGCTTTCCCCTTTGTTAACAATATTGAAATGGCTTCTTAGTATAAATAGCAAGTTAGTACACGGTCTGACTCCAGAAATGGTGGTACAGATAACAAATCTATTACTCATAAATACCGGTCATCCGATCTTCTTTGGCGCACTTCATCCCGTGAAGCTTTCATCCATCCGGATACTGCATTTACCGGGCAGTCAAACTGGGGGATGTAGGGTTTAATATCGATAAGCGGGGTTCCGTTCAGTACATCGATGCCTCGCACCTTGATACAATTCCCTTCAACCGCTACCAGTTCTACTATTGACAGACCTATTCTAGCCGGACGAAGCGGTGACCGGGTGGCGAACACCCCGCGTTTTACTGTATCCATAAAGGGAATAAGCCGCAGTTCGGTTCGGGTCGTTTTATGGAAGTGATAGATAAGATAAATGTGGCTGAACCCATCAAGGTCTTTCAATCCTTCAACCAGTTCAGGGTTTACAACTACTTCCCCCTCCGCATCCTGGGCACCGATGGGTTGAATTGGCATATTTTGCAGGTCTTCGAAAGGAGAATGTATCACCCCTATATATTCAGTCATATATGAAGTAATCGAACTCCACTCCTTCTGCCATTTTCCACATTATATCACGGTGATACGAAGAACTTTAGGAACCTATAGCTAAAATCTAACAAAGATATATCAGGATAAACCAATCATAAAAATGGGACAACAATACTCGCTCCTGGTCTCCTTGCAAAAGATAAACCACCGTTGAAACTCTCGTGGAGCTTGACATGGGAACGTGAGCACTCGCTGCGTTCAAACAGCCAGCCTACGTCAAGCCCATTCCTTCAGATAACGTCCCCAGTCAAGCGGGTAAATACTGCCTTGCTATCTTGTCTTCCGGCTTTTTATCCATCAAATACAAAAACATTACCATTAGCCATTCCCATGGTTTCATTAGAATATATGTAACGTCCGCTCTCAGTTGAGTGGTAATATGCCTGGATAAAGGGTAACCATATTTGTCATAAACATAGCGAATGCGATTATGAACTTTGGGAATACGCTCCTGTATCATCTCTTCAAAGGCATTGGCTACACATAGTTGTCGGTTAATAATGATAAATTCTCCGTGCGTTTACCATATCGAAGCGGCTTGACTATTGAATAATGACCATTTAAAGCTACCGTACATAGATAATGGCCCCCTTGAACTACGATCGGGGGCGGAGAAACTTTTTGAGAAACGAACCACTCGCTGGTTTCGGTAAACGCTTTGATCATAGCATCGGGTTGTTGCCCAAAAAGAACTAGCAATAGAATTAGAATCCCGAGCGACGGAATCATAAAGGGTATAGCTAAAACTGGCCAACCAGAACTCTTTAACAATAACAAGTTGCACCAATTAAGAAATCTGTTGTCATAAACCTTATTTGTCTCCGTGGCTATGTACTCTTTAATTACGTTTTTTATAAGAGCAATACAGCACAGAACATAATTAAATGCGAACAAACTGGCGAAGATTGCGTCATTATCCATTAAATACACCGGTGTTAAAAAATGGTTGGAAAGCTGGGCAATCCATAGCACACACATGGCGCAGCCAATATACATTGCAGATATGCAAAGGACAATTAATAAGGGTGGTAAGTTGGTTTTTTTTATCCGTAAAACCAGATAGCCTACTAATCCAGTCACGGCCAACGTAATAATGGTGGGAGAATACCCGGAAGCAACTGGAGTATGACAGGGATTTGCATCATATGCCCCTATTATAAGTGGCTGGTTATAGTCTTTTTCAAACCAGTTAGACGTTAAAATCCACGTTAATAAAGGCCCGGCGGTCATTATTAATCCATCAATCAGGTTCGGTTTAATGGGATTCTCTAGAAAAATATTAATTATGTTTAAAACAGTAAGCAGCAGCGGTCCACCCATAAAAAGAGTAATAAGAAAAAGGACCAAGGCATCCGATTCTGTGGAAAATAAATATACCACGGTCATGAGTATAAGTACTAAACCCCCTATTTTTATGTGTGGGGGTATTCGAGAATTTTTGCTAACCTTAGTTCCGTGATTCACTGTACTATACCCTTTTCTTATACCATTAAATGCACAATCAAATTAGGAATAAGCATAGTCACTGCTAGGCCATAGATAAGGTCCAGCCAAACTACCGATCCCACTGCACATATAAAGATAATTATTATAATAGGGGTAGCAACGATTTTAGTCAGAATCGGCGTTTCCTTGTTTTTAATTGCCGCCCAGATGCTGTTGGCATCCCCTGTGCTGGGGAAAGAATGCATAGCAATCGATACACCAAGCCAGATTAGGAAGTATTCCAGCGGTCCGCCGGTATCAAACTTTATAACCTGAACAGCCGCCGGAGCAGCAATAATCGCGCCTATTACCGTGTTAACTATAAACGGCCCGATCCCTATCAGAATATGCTGCCAGGGCTGCGAGGGTATCTCATGCAGAACATATCCAACCGGATTTTTAAACTGAAAATATACAACTTCGAAAACGGATACCCGGGCAAACCGACAAAACAACTGATGAGCTATTTCGTGTACCATGACCCCGGGGAAGGTCAAAATTGCGATTAAGAATCCAGGAATCATTTACTATCCCTCCTATCGCCAATTGACTTGGCCTGAAAAAGTGGAACGTAGGTCATCGGGTTTAAAACGGTAGAAATCTTTTTCTTTGAGAAACAGGTTAAAGGCCTTGTCTCTTTCAGCTATTTTTCCGTTGTAGTGGTAGGCTAGAGCTAGAATTGCCAGGTTCTGGCCGTCATGTGGTTGAATATCAACTGCTTTTTTGGCTAACCGCAAACCATTTACATCGTTATGAAGCTTTAATTCTATCTCCGCCAGGCTCTTATAAGCGTAATAATCCTCGGCATTAAGATTCAGCATCTGGTTGCAGCAGTTACGACATTTTTCATAGTCGCTTCTTTCGCGGTATATCGCAGCTAATAAATAAATTGCCGGCTTATAATCAGGGGATTGTTTAATAATCTTCAGCACCAATTTTTCCGCTTCAACGTAGTTCTTTTGGTCAAAATAGTCCGAAGCAAGCATTTCACATGCGATTATATTATCCGGATTATCCGCTATATACTTAATCAGCACATCTGTCCCGGGCTTGTTGTTACTGTCTTTTAACACTTTCATTAAAGATTCGTTTGGATAATAAAGCTCATCGATAGTCTGTATAATAGGGTTAATTTCATTTACCAGTTCCTCGTCGGCTTTGCGCCCGGCCAATTGAGAAAATGTTTCCCCAGCCTTTATTGCTTCACCATTTTCATACTCCGAAACACATAATCTGGCTAATAAAAGGGTGGATTTTGGATAAATCTTAACCGCTTTCTGGTATTCTCGAGTTGCGGTTGCATAGAGCCTGGCCTTTTCGGCTCGCTGCCCTCTCTCGAAATCCACTGCTGCATCGATGGCTTTAGGGAACCGGGCCAGTGCAACAGCCATTATGACCAGGATTAGAAGGGAGACAACGGAAATCCATTTAGGTAAAGGCTGAGAAGAAAACCTATTACGGCATTCAGTACAAAGCGGAAACTCATATTCGTTTTCGATCTCTGTACTTCCGCAGCTCTGGCAAACATTATCAGGAAGCTCAGTAGGCAATTCTGTTGGATCTGCTGAATTATCGGGGGTCTCCGGGCTGGTATCTGACGGGTTAGGTGAATCAGGTTCTGGATTGATAATCAGATTGTTATCATCCAAATAGCAATCCCTCATTTCTATTTATTAATATGTCTTACATTTTATTTCTATATCATCCTTGATATTCCTTTATCCTACATTAACCAATGCAGCTTGAATTCAGGTCAGCTGCGGCAACATTTGATGAGCCCATACACACGGGGGAAACTTGATGCTTCAAGTGGCGGGTTGGACAACCGGATGTTGGACGCGAGGACCCCCTTCGCTCACCCAACGTCCCCAAGTCAATCAACCCACTCCCGTCGCTGGCGAAGTGAGCCGTAGGTGGCGAGAAAATTAGGAGGGAGTGGTTTTGGTTCCAGCCAGTGTCCCCGTTCACCCAACATCCCCAGGTTACGCCGCCTCTTGTAGGATGGCGGGGAAAATGTTAGGTTAGAGTTAAGAAAACTACGGGATAATGTAGAGGATTACCCGGCGTCTGTTCCTCCCGTGATCTAATAAAGGAGATAAAATGAGTACAATTACTATTACCAAACAGTTCTGTGGGCCGCCGGATTCAGGTAATGGGGGTTATACCTGTGGTATGCTGGCCAGGCACATTGACGGACCTGCTGAGGTTACCCTGCTGCTGCCGCCGCCCCTGGAAGAGGATATGGAAGTACGGCACGAACCGGAAGGCGGAGTAGTTCTTCTCTGGGGAGAGAAACCCGTTGCGCGGGCTGTGCCTGCCGTAGTCGATTTAGAGGTGCCGCAGCCACCGTCTTTTGAAGCCGCTCAAAAGGGATTCGTAGACCATGCCTGGATGAAGGATCATATTTTCCCTACTTGTTTCGTTTGCGGACCGGCGCGGAGCCCGGGGGATGGTCTGCGTATTTTTTCAGGCCTGGTGGAGGGACAGGAATACGTCGCGGCTCCCTGGATACCGGATCCATGTTTCAGGGATGAGAACGGTTATGTACGGGAAGAAATCATATGGGCTTGTCTGGATTGCCCCGGAGCCTGGGCTGCAATAGTTGATAAACTGAAAGTAATCGTCCTGGGCCGGTTGGCGGTAAAAATTATGGATCAGGTCAAGGTCGGGGAACACTGTGTGATTTTGGGTTGGATAACCTCAGAAGAAGGCCGCAAGACCCTGGTCGGCACCGCTCTATTCGGTGAAGACGGGCGGCTATGTGCTAACGCCCGGGCCACCTGGATTGAACTTCGAACTAAGTAATAACCACAAATATAGCCCGGGCTCTCACCCGGGCTTTTTATCACCCTTCCAGTTTTCGGTACTGTTCAATTCCCCAGGTTACCAGCACATAGTATAAGAGCACCGCTAATATCCCAAAGCAGGCGAACATAGTTATCGCCGCTGTAGTTGGGGAATGAGTTAACCGGTAAGTTCCATAAAGGATCGGAGCACCTAATACTACCGCAGCTGCCATCGAAAAAACCACATTCAGGTTCTGTTTAAAGGCTTGCTGCTCGTTGTCCCAAACCAGCTTGGGACGGACTATATCAATCAGCAGGCCTATTTCAATGACTGGTACTATGGACACCAGACTTACGGCTAAAAGCGCAATTACCAATAATAGTTCCAAAGGCATTATTATTCTAGCTGTACCTATCAGTAATATTGCTCCCAGTACATCAAACACATATCCAGATAATAGTTTTGCATTCATCTGTTCCTGGTGGGGCACCGGAATAAACTTAGAGACATAGAGTTGTTTCCCTTCCCTGGAAATAGCCGTTGCGGTAATCGCGTTTGAGCCAGCCAAAAAGAGCACAATACCTACAATAACCAGCATAATGACTATCTGAACTTTCGGCATAGTCAGATAATTGATCCAGGGCATGCCCCCACCTTTGTTCTGAGGTTGAAATATGAAAGCTATGGCCAGTATAACTGGCACTAGAAAACTGGTCAAAACACAATTAATAAAATAAGTAGGAGTCCGCAGTAATATCCGCATCTCTTTCGTCCAATATGACCGCCCCGCTGTCATAGCTTTTCCTTGCCTTTTAAAATCAGAACTCTTTAAGGCCTTACGCCGGGCGGTAACCTCAGTAGATCCTACCAATCCTTTGAAATATAGTTTCTCACCTGTAAACCACGCCAGAGCAACTACCACAAATGAAAGCGCCGCAAATATTAGTAGATTTAGAACTCCTGCTGACTCATTAGCATGGACCAAGGCCAACCCCAGATAACGAGTTGAAGGTAAGACCCGGCTGATAAGATTTATTAAGCCGTTTTGGCTGGTAAAAAGGTTTCTCAGGAATTCCTGGTCCATCATATTAGGTCCGACCTTCTGGGCCATGAATTGATAGGCAATCACCAATCCTATAACCGCGATCGCTCCCAGAATTCTAAACAAATCTTTACGCCTGGTTAAATTTGCAAATCTCATGGCTATAACCGTAGGAATGGTGGCCAAACTCAATGGGACTAAAGGAGTCAAAAGAAAACCAAGCAAAGCGAATACCCAGTAGAAAACAGATGCTCCGCTTTTAATCCCATAGATCAGAATCGGGGGCAGCAGAAAAGGCAGCTCCGTTAGGTACTCATAACAGAGTACAATAGAAAAACGAGCACCCAGCACCTGCCAACCCTTTAGAGGTAAGGCCAGAAGACTTTGCGCATCCTCGGCAAAATAAAAGAAATTGATAACATAGAAAATGCCAAATAAGAAAATAAGGGAACTGACCATAACGATGCCGAGGGTCAGTATGGCTCCCTCCTGCCCGACCGGAGCCAAAAGGTCAAAGCCCATGATAAGCATCTTGGAATAGAGCGCCAAGGTGGGTGCCAAACCGGCAATTACAACCAGGACTAAAGCCAGCCGTTTCAGGTTTTGCTTTCGGTTGTTCTTGGCCCTTAACTGGGACCAGGATATGCCGAAATAATTGATAGCCAGAGTTTTAAATAAAGCCCAAAATCTACTCATTTTCCGTCAACTCCAGGAACAAGTTCTCCAACGACTGATTTTCCCGGGCATGCTCGCGGATCTCCTGCATACTGCCACAGAAAATTACTTTACCTTTATTAATAATGGCCAGCCGGTCACAGACCTTTTCGGCCACATCCAATACGTGGGTGGAGAAAAAAACTGTTTTTCCCGCAGTGGCATGCTCCCGCATCATTTCTTTTAAATCAAACGAGGAACGTGGGTCGAGCCCGGTCATTGGCTCGTCTAAAATCCACACCGGGGGATTATGCAATAAGGCACCGATAACTATTATCTTCTGTTTCATACCGTGAGAATAGCTCTGAATCGGATCTCCCGCCGCCGAGGACATCTCAAAACGATCAAGCAACTCTTGCATCCGTTTGATTCTGGTTTCAGAGGATACCTTATAAACATCGGCCATGAAGTTCAGATACTCAATTCCGGTTAATCGGGCAAAAATATTGGGGTCATCAGGTACAAACCCGAACTGCATTTTGGCTTCCAATGGTTCGGTCTGGATATCCCAGTTATTAATCTTAATACTGCCCTGATCGGGGTTTAAAATTCCGGTAATCATTTTAATCAAAGTGGTTTTACCGGCTCCATTAGGGCCCAGAAAACCGAATATTTCTCCATCCCGGACAGTCAGGTTAACCCCGTCCACCGCTTTTACCGCTCCGCGGTTGTAGCTTTTAGATACTCCACTAATCTCTATCATAAGAGTCCGCTCCCTTTTCAATTAGTTCGCCAGGTGAAGTCTGATTTATACTTACATATTATATAAGAATTCATATTAGTGCCAGGGAAGCCGATTTTTATTGGTAGGTTTAGTAATTCCGAAGGTCCTTATGATTCTTTTTTTCTTCTATCCACTACATTCGATGGCTGTAATAGTAATAAAAACCAACATATATAAAGATCAGTAAAGTCATGCAAAGTCCTATAAGATTAAAGGGATTCGCGGCTATTTTGGGTCCCCAGATAGAGCCTACCAGCACTACTACCGCCGAAACTAGAACGAAACAGGTTATAGCCATAGAAGCTGCCTTGCCAGATACCATCACAGCCCTTTCGTCATGGGGGTTTAGTCCCTTCGCTTTCATGTCGGCTATTCGTTTGTCCTTAACTACATTAATTACAAATACTCCTATACTGGCTCCTATTAAGCCGGTAGCAATGTCTGTTTTTCCATGGAACCAGGCCCAAATACCAATCAACAGCATAATAACCAGGGCTACAAATTTTATTATGATGCGGTTTTTACTCATCCTTATTCACCTCGTCTCTGAAAATAAAAACCTCTTCTATGGCTAAGCTGAACACCCTGGCCAGTTCGTAGGCCAGAACTATGGAAGGATTATACTTACCTTTTTCCAGTGAAATAATAGTCTGCCGGGAAACGGCTACCTTAGCGGCCAGGTCTTCCTGAGTCATTCCTGCCGCTTCTCGTAATTCCCGAAGCCGATTCTCCATAAAACTCACCCCGTACTAACGTAAAGCTAGCTTTACAAACAGAATACCGCCATTAGTAAGTGATGTCAAGTTTATTTTACATCCGCTAAGGCTACGGCCAGGTATACCAAAAAAGAAGCCCGGGAAGTCTCCCCCGGGCTTACATATTCGAGTCTATGATTCATTAAATCCTATGCGGTCGGTTCGGTCGAATCTACACTAAATACCAGTTCAACTTTAAATAAATCGCCATCAACCTTAATAGAAAGGTGACCTCCGCAAATCTCGGTAAAGCTCTGGGCGATGGATAGTCCCAGGCCTGACCCCTCCGTAGTTCTCGATTGGTCCCCCCTGACAAACCGCTGCAGTATTTCCTCTTCATTGAAATTCATCTCATAATTGGCCGTGTTCTTGATAGTAACCGTTGCCTGATGATCGTTGACAACCAGATCGACAAACACCCGAGACCCGGAAAGAGAATATTTCAGGCTATTGGAAATTAAGTTTTCCATAACCCGGTACAGTTTTTTACCGTCAGTAACGATGTAAACTGGCTGATCAGGGATATTCGATCGGAAAGTCAGGCCGGATGAGCCGATCCGTTCATCCATATCCGCCATAGTCTGGTTTATCAGCCGGGCTAAATCAAGTCTCTCCATATCCAAAGACATATTTTCACTGCTCGCTTTAGAGAGGTCGAATAAATCCTGGATAAGATTGTTCAGACGATCGGATTTCTGCGCGAGAATCTGAACA
>JBLMZW010000150.1:0-6746 GCA_050259035.1 Chitinophagales bacterium
TTAATGACCAGGGTTTGGCCTTCGGGCACCCTAAACCGCACGGTCGGAGTTATGCCGGAAGCCAGACGGGCATTTCTTTCCTCTGCGGTAAGGTTGCGGCACTTGCCCATATAGCGAACCATCTCCCCCTTTTCCAGGAGAGTCCGCCGCTCTTCTTCTAATTCCTCTTCGGTGCAGAAACAATGGTAAGCTTTTCCTTCACGAAGAAGCTCGTCCACATATTGATGGTAGATGTCCAGCCTATCAGTCTGCCGGTAAGGGCCGTTATCCCCCCCGACATCAATCCCTTCGTCCCAGTTAATTCCCAGCCAGTTTAACGAATCAACAATTTCTCTTTCGTACTCGGTTTTCGACCTCTCCAGATCGGTATCCTCAATCCGCAGGAGCAAAGTCCCTTTTTGATTTTGGGCTAACAGAAAATTAAAGAGAGCCGAACGGGCTCCCCCAATATGTAAAGGTCCAGTGGGACTGGGCGCAAATCTTACCTTTATTGGGCTCATAAATACCCTCCTTCACTGCAGGTGATTATATCATGAAAGGCATTAGGCTAACAAGGCGGTATCAGTAAATTTTTCCCATTACGCATGTTCCAGTAAAGCCGAAGCCATGGCCGAAATTCCTTCCTGACGGCCAGTAAAGCCTAACCCCTCTGTGGTAGTGGCTTTTATGTTAATGGCTGACGAAGGAATCTCCAGGGTATCCCCCAGAGAGTTTATCATTTCGTTAATATACGGCTTTATGTACGGGCGCTGGGCAATTACAGTGGCATCAATATTGGCTATTCTCCAGCCTTCCTTGGCAATCAAAGACCTTACCTCTTTTAATAATAGCAAGCTGCTGATTCCACGGTACTTTTCGTCAGTGTCGGGAAAATGGTGGCCGATATCCCCCTTCCCAGCTGCTCCCAGAAGAGCGTCACAGATAGCGTGGGTTAATACATCCGCATCGGAATGCCCGAGAAGTCCTTTCTCAAATGGGATTTTTACCCCGCCCATGATCAAATCTCGATCCGCTGCCAGACGATGCACATCAAAACCATTGCCGATTCGAATAGCAACATTAGTTTGACCCGGTCGGCTTTGTATAGCAGGTTTCTTATCTCTTCCCCGCATTAACCCTTCGGCCATATGTAAATCCTCCATGGTAGTAATTTTTAGGTTCGAATACTCGCCTTCGGTTATCTTAACTGGTCCGCAGTAACGCTCAAATAGCATTGATTCATCAGTTCCGACGAATTCTTCTTTCTGAGCTCTCCGGTAAGCTTCCTGCAATAGTTTTAGGCGGAACACCTGAGGGGTTTGAACCTGGTAAATGCGTGACCGGTCCAAGGTACACCGGTAGAAGCCATCATCCCCTTTTTCTTTCAGGGTATCCTTGACCGGAATTCCCGGACAAGCAGCCCCGAATTCACGAGCACTGGCAATTACCGACCTCACCATATGTAACGATAAAAGTGGCCGTGCTGCATCGTGCACGGCCACTAACTCCAAATCCTGATCAATAGCCGAAAGTCCTGCCCGGACTGAATCCTGGCGTTCCTTGCCTCCGGCAATGACTTTTAAGTTGCCAGGGAAGTCTGTAAGATTTAAAATCTTATCCTTAATAAAATCCACCTCTACTGGATGTGCAACTATTACGATTTCGGCTATATCTTCTAATTGGCTAAAAACCTCAAGGCTATAGTTAATTATGGGTAAGTCAAAAAGCGGCAAAAAAACTTTGTTTGTTTTGCTTCCCATCCGCTGGCCCTGGCCAGCTGCCGCCACTATTACCCCGGTATCAGCCAAACAAATTCACCTCTTGCAGTTTGGGGATTCCCTGATTGACTTTGGCCCCTTCCCTGTTCTTGCGGGAGAAAATCATTCTTCCGGCTGCGGTTTGAAATACACTGGTTACCACGACTTCAACTTCCTGTCCGATATCTTCGTCCCCGTTCTCTACTACAATCATGGTTCCGTCTTCCAGATATCCAACACCCTGGCCGTTCTCTTTGCCCTCTTTAATAACATTCACTCTCATGGTCTCTCCGGGGAAAACGATGACTTTAACCGCATTGGTTAGTTCATTTACATTGAGTACTTTTATCCCCTGAAGCTCAGCCACCTTATTCAAATTATAATCGTTGGTTACGATACTGGCATTAATTTCCCTGCAAAGTCGCAGGAGTTTAGTATCAACTTCTCTTTCTTCCGGATAATCTCCTTCATGAATGCTTATGTTAATGAACGGAGTCTTCTGCATCTTACCGAGTATCTCGAGGCCGCGGCGTCCCTTGCTTCGGCGGACGAAATCCGAGGAATCAGCAATGTGCCGTAATTCTTCAATGACAAATGATGGCACTACCAGGTTCCCTTCTAGAAAGCCAGCCAGGATGACATCATAAATCCTACCATCAATTATGGCACTGGTATCCAGTACTTTCTTGTTGCGAGCCAGATTATTTACAGCAACTCCATTAGGATTAGGAAGAATGCCAATGAAATCGTAAGCTCTTTTTCTTCCTACATTCCATCCGAAGAAGCCCAACCCAATTATAGTAAACAGGTTAATATAGTCGCCGACGACATCAAATATCCGGAAAGGGTACCCCAGGACAAAACCTAGTACTATCCCGCCTAATAACCCTACTACTCCTCCCAGGAGCACTTCTATCGATATACTTTCTACCACCAGGTTAATATTTTCCCACCCTTTTTTTCCGATCAGAAACATTCCGCCACTGAACAGAATACATGCTACACCGGCCGCTATACCGACCGACCAGAGCATAAGACCATTTAACTCAAGCAAGCGCTGGCTTAAGTAAACTGTCCATACCCCAAACAGGGTGGATATAAGAACAAGAAAAATTATTGTTCCCTTCTTCAACATGTATCACCTCCATTATCTATTTTTGTTATTTTGATACAGCATTATTCACTTGCACGAAAACGAGTAAAATATATATTTTAAAAAAAGTTCGTTTTTATTGTAATTTTTTGTAAACGCGCCTTGATTGACATGCCTTTTCCGGCAAATATATAATGGTTACACAGTCTTCCCGGAAATTGATTCAAAATTTAAAGGAGGGTCTCCTCTTTTATGAAGGATCTAATTTGTGATGAGTTTCAAAACATGGTCGACGAAATACTAATTCGTCATCACAGCATTTTAGACGTATTGTCCAAACTATCTGAATCTACAGCCCGGGTAAATCGGGCGGCAATCAAAACAGTGACTGACTGTGGTTGTTTATCCATCGAAGCGAAGAAAATTCCTATTCCAGAAGACTTGGATTCGATGGGTCAGATGAAAGAATTCCTTGATACCCATCTTCGCGGGTCTTTATGCCGCAATTGTGAAGAAATTTTAGTGGGAGAATTGGGGAAGAATCTTTTTTACACCGCAGCTCTATGCAATCTTCTGGGGCTAAGTCTATATGATGTCTTTATCGAAGAGTATAAAAAGGCCAGCACATTGGGGATTTTTAACCTGACCTAGATGCTTTGAAAAGGACATAAGAAGGGGTCTGTTCCTATAACAGACCCCTTAATTTTTTATATTGAGTTTTTTGCTATACCATGTATTCCAAAATTATCTGTTCCTGCATTCTCTTTAGACCGTTCTTAATTGACCGGGCCCGAACCTCTCCTATACCCTCCACATCGTCCAGCTCCTCTATCGAGGCTTGAATGATCCGCGGGAAGTCCCCGAAAGTAGCTACCAGGTTTTCGATTATCTGGGTTGGAATTCGCGGCAGCTTTTGTACCATCCGGTATCCACGGGCAGAGGCCTGCATATCCAGGACGCTGGCTGAGCTTCCGAAACCAAGAGATTTGGTGATCCCAAGGGAATCAGCAACATCTTCTTCGAAAGATCTAAAAATAATATTGAAAATCTCCTGGGCATTCTTATCCGAAGAACGAGAGTAGTCCCTTATCACAGCTATTGCTTCGTCCTCTACGGTCGAAATCAACTCATCCATTTGCATTTTAACCAGCCGGCCCTCGGTCCCAAGTTCAATAATATAATTTTCTATTTCCTGCCCCACTTTTAAGACCATCATGCATCGGTGCAAGACCCGGCACACCTCGGAAACCATTACCATGTCTTCAAATTCCATGCCACCCAGGCGGATTAGGTCTTTATCCAGAACAGCTCTATATTTCTCCAGGGTCTGTAATGCCTGATTGGCTCTTATAAGAATGGCACCGATTTCTCGTAATACATAGCCGTTGTTCCCCTTGTACAGGGTAATGATGCCTCTTCTTTGTGAAATTGCTATTACTAGAGCCCCGGTCTGACGAGCGACTCTTTCGGCTGTACGATGCCTGATTCCTGTTTCGGCCGAAGGAATGCTCGGATCAGGAACCAATTGAGCGTTGGCGACTAGAATCCGGGAGGCATCTTTGTTTAATATAATAGCCCCGTCCATTTTAGCCAGTTCATACAATATCGCCGGGCTAAACTCGCAGTCCAGGCGAAATCCCCCGCTAACCAATTCCATTATTTCCGGGGTATCGTCTACCACCAGTAGGCCGCCTGTTTTGGCATTTAGAACGTTCTCCAACCCCATACGTAACATAGTACCTGGTGAAACCATCTGCAAAGCTTTTTGCAGACTGTTTTCATAAATTATGTCGGTCCTCATCTATTCCATCCCCCCGCCAGTGAGTTTTTCGCACTTTACTCTTTATTCTATGTAACTTATTAATGCGTTAAGGTTGCTGGCCTCGAATATTTCCATACCTGTCGTGGATTTCTTATCTTTCCATGAACCGGCCGGAACCAGTGCACGATTAAATCCCATTTTCTCAGCTTCCTTAAGCCGCACATCAAGATAGGGAACAGTTCTAACCTCTCCTGACAAACCAAGCTCGCCAATAATTACGCTCCCGGCTGGTATTTGCCGTTCCAGATAGCTGGAAAGGATAGCCGCGGCAACACCTAAATCGGTTGCCGGATCTTTTAAGACAGCTCCCCCGGCCGCCTTTAAATATATATCCTTATTACTGAGGGTCAGGCTCCCACGTTTTTCTAATACGGCTGCGATTAGGGCCAGGCGGTTGATATCTAGGCCGGTAGCCATACGGCGAGGATAGCCAAAGCTGGTGGCTACGACCAGCGATTCTACTTCAATTAACAGGGCCCTGGTCCCTTCAAAACTTGCGGTTACCGAAGATCCCGGAAGGCCGCTGCTGTCTCCTAAAAACACCTGGGATGGATTGGGCACTTCCAGTAAACCACTTTCCGACATCTCCATAACCCCGATTTCATTCACTGAGCCATAACGATTCTTAACGGTCCTTAATATCCGGTAATAATTGTTCGAATCTCCTTCAAAATATATAACTGTATCAACCATATGTTCCAGTACTTTGGGGCCCGCCAGCATTCCTTCCTTGGTTACATGTCCCACCAGAAAGATTGTACGCCCTGATCCTTTGGCTATTCCCATCAAACGAGAAGTGCACTCTCTCAGCTGAGATATACTTCCCGGCACCGATCCAAGTTCTTTGACAAATACGGTTTGAATTGAGTCAATTATTATTACGTTGGGATCTATCTTTTCGATATAGTTGTTTAGTAATCCCAGGTCAGGTTCATTTAACATGTATACTTCCGTACCGGTTATACCCAGACGAGAAGCTCTGGATTTAATTTGACGGGGTGATTCCTCTCCCGACAAGTAAAGCACTTTGTTTTTATGGGTACTCATGTTTTCCGCTACCTGCAATAGGAGCGTCGACTTACCTATCCCTGGATCTCCCCCCAGTAAAATAAGACTTCCTGGAACAATGCCCCCTCCCAGAACCCGGTCTAATTCTTGAATTCCAGAGGAAATTCGAACCGAATTTTCTATGGGAAGATCAGCAAGGGTATATGCGGCAGTCGGTGTCGAAGGACTGTCGGTCAAGTCAACCCGGATCTCTTCTACCAGACTATTCCATGAACCACAGCCCGGGCATTTTCCTGTCCATTTAGGCTGACCGTAGCCACATTCCTGGCAAACGAACACAGTTTTATTCCTGACCATTGTTCCTCCGGTCGAATGTTATTTATAATTTAAATTTTATGTTATTAAATCATATTAAAAAAGGGGGGAACGCCCCCCTAAACTTTTTTAACGACAATTTGTTCATTTTCCTTATCTATGATAATTTTGTCCCCCGGGTGGATGGTCTTTTTCAGGATTTCCTCGGACACAGTGTCCTCTATTACACGTTGAATTGCCCGTTTTAACGGCCGTGCGCCATAAACTGGGTCGGTGCCTTCTTTAATAATATGGGCCCGTATGGCATCCGATACGCTAAAATCAAATCCCTGTTCTTTAATGCGTTCAAGTAATTGCCTGGTCAGCAAGTCAAAAATATTCCCCAGTTGGTCTTCGGTCAAACTGCGAAATACTATCAATTCATCAATACGATTTAGAAACTCGGGACGAAATACTGATTTTATCTTTTCCAGAATATGATCTTTCATCTTATTGTAGTCTTCGTTGTCTGTTTGTTCGGCGACAAACCCTAAACGTATTTTACGAACATTTTCCGCACCTACATTGGAAGTCATTATAATAACCGTGTTGCGGAAATCAACTGTACGTCCCTTTCCGTCGGTAAGCCGTCCATCTTCAAGTACCTGCAGTAGGATATTAAAAACCTCCGGGTGAGCCTTTTCAATTTCATCCAGAAGAATAACTGAATAGGGTTTGCGGCGAACTCTTTCCGTGAGCTGACCGCCCTCTTCAAAACCCACATATCCGGGCG
>JBLMZW010000151.1:0-7895 GCA_050259035.1 Chitinophagales bacterium
TGACCATCTGCCAGCAGGTCACCGGTTCAGGGGGATGGCCCTTAACTGTGGTTATGACTCCCGAACGCAAACCGTTTCTGGTAGGGACTTATTTTCCCCGGATTAGCCAATATGGGAGGCCCGGTTTAATAGAAACCCTGGAGACACTAGCCAGGCTATGGCGGGAAGACCGGGATGCCTTGCTGGATTACAGTGAAACCATGATTCAAAAATCCCGGAAGACTGGTTCCCCGATTCGGGAGGGAGAACTGGATTTTTCCATATTTCAATGGGCATATCACCTGCTGCGCCAGCGATTTGATAAAAACTATGGGGGGTTCGGCCATGCACCCAAGTTCCCTTCTCCCCACAATCTGATGTTTTTCCTGCGTTACGGGCGGCTGTTTAATGAGCCTTTTGCGCTGGAGATGGTGAAGAAGACTCTAGACTGTATGGCCCAAGGGGGAATATACGATCATATCGGCTTTGGTTTTAGCCGTTATTCGACTGATAATCAGTGGTTGGTGCCGCATTTTGAGAAGATGCTCTATGATAATGCTTTACTGGCCATGGCCTATATTGAAGCATACCAGGCTTTATCAGAAGAGCGTTTCGCTCGAGTAGCCAGGGGGATATTTGATTATGTGCTGCGGGATATGACCTCCCCTGAAGGCGGGTTTTACTCCGCTGAAGACGCGGATTCTGAAGGAGTGGAAGGAAAGTTCTATGTCTGGGCTCCCGATGAAATTGAGAAGGTTCTGGGTAGGGAGAAAGGGCAGGAGTTCTGCAAGGTCTATGGTATTACCGCCAAGGGTAACTTCGAGGGCAAGAGCATACCTAACCTGATTAAGACTCCGGTTAACATAATCGAGGAAAAACAACTGGAACTAGAAGCGTCCCGTCAAAAGCTATTTAATTACCGGGAAAAAAGGGTTCACCCTTATAAAGATGATAAAGTATTAACCGCATGGAATGGTTTAATGATTGCCGCCCTGGCGAAGGGATACCGAGTCCTGGGCAACCGTGATCTGCTGGATGCGGCTGAGAAAGCCCTGGGTTTTATACTTTCAACTTTAAAACGTGAAGATGGAAGGCTTTTAGCCCGTTACCGGGATGGTGAAGCGGCTTTCCCTGCCTATGTTGATGATTACGCTTTTCTGGTTTGGGGCATAATCGAACTCTACGAGGCCACCTTCAAACCATCCTGCCTGCAGGAGGCTTTGAACCTGACCAGGAGTATGATGGATCTATTCTGGGATAATGAGAACGGCGGTCTGTTTTTCTACGGGGATGATGTGGAGGAGCAGATCATACGCCCAAAGGAGGTTTACGATGGTGCTATACCTTCCGGGAATTCAGTGGCTGCCATGAATCTTATCAGGTTGGGGAGAATCGCCGGAAGAGATGACCTGGAAGAGAAAGCCCGTCAATTGTTTAACGCCTTCGAGGAGGAAGTGAACGGCTACCCACCCGGATACCTGCATTTCTTATCAGCCCTGATGTTCGACATTCTGCCTGGCCGCCAGGTTGTCTTAGTAGGCAAAAAAGAAGAAGAGGGCATGGAAGAACTAATAAGCGTGGTAAACTCCCGCTTCCTGCCTAATACCATATTGATTCACCATGAGGGAAACGGCAATGGGCAGGATAAGGACAAAGGGATCACCTATCACCGAGTGGATGGGAAAGCCACCGCTTATGTATGCCAGGATTTTACCTGCCAGGCTCCGGTAACTGAGCCGGCTCCCCTGCGCGGATTGTTAGGGGAATAGGGTTATAAGCCCCGCATGGCTTCGCTGCGCAGGAGCCTGGTATCCCGCTGCTCCAAAATATGATTTACCAGGGCCAACATTTCTCCTTTATCCTTTTGCAGGGTGCCTTTAACCGGCAAATAATTTGATGCGTGGCTGCCTACGAACTTCAAGTTGTCAATAGTGATGTTTTCGAACATGGTTTTCATTTCTTCCAGAGTCTCAAAGGGATCCAGAATTTCAAATGCGCCCTCCTTTACCCGGCGGTAGAGGACGGTATTAGGAACCGGGGTCACGGTTAAAGCGGCCAGGTACTGGGGCTTCATGAGATTAATTATATCAGCGGTAGCTTTCGCGTGCTCCTCGGAAGCCGGTCCCTTCCCGGCCAATCCTAATAGGACCATAGCGGAGAGGTTGATACCGGCATTAACCAGGTTTTGTCCAGCCTCCAGCATTTCTGAGCGGGTAACCCCTTTATGAACTTCTGCCAGTAAACGATCACTGCCGGTTTCCACTCCCAGATAGGCTTTAGTTAAACCGGCGGCCCTTAGAGCCGTAAGTTCAGATATCCCTTTCTGCAGAGTGCTTTTGGGACCTACATAGCTTCCTACATGGCGAAGAGAAGGGAAGGCGGAACGAAGCTGTTCGAGAATTTCTAACAGGATATCAGTATCGATGGCAATGGCATCACCATCGCAAAGAAAAACCTTTTCCAGATCACCAAAATGGTTTTTAGCCATCTGGATATCTTCTTTTATTTCCCCTATTGAACGGACTCGGTATTTTTTGTCTTTGTACATGCCGCAGAAGGTGCAGCCGTTATGAGAACAGCCGATGGTGCATTGCAGAAGATAACTGTTGGCCTCACTGAAGGGTCTAAAGATATTGCCTTCGTAGCGCATTTATTGAAACCTCCCCAGAAAATTTAGACGATTATATATATAAGAGCATTGACGAAGATTATGGGATATAATTTATCTGTGACCGGTGGAATTCCTGCACGAAAAATATAAATAGCCGATAAAAAAACCATGTTAGTGTGCCACAGACAGCAATAATATTTTCTTATGGGTTTACATAACGTGGGACAGGCTTTAGAATCGTCAGGCAGGCACTGGGGTTTTAGATATAAATGTATTGCAGGGGAAGTATCGTAAAAAAGATGGGGGAGGTTCATTTAAGTGGGGGACATTTCGAAGTGGGAATACCAGCAAAAGTTGACGACACCAGATGAGGCAGTAAACATTATCAAATCGGGCGACATGATTCATTACAGTGAACTGGCTATGTTTCCAGAGACTCTGGACGCAGCTCTGGCCCGGCGGGTTGATGAGTTAACCCGGATAAGGGTTCGCAGTACCTGTTATATGAGAAAGCCTCAGATCACAGCAGTCGACCCGGAGAGAAAACATTTTATAGTGGAAGATTATCATTTTAGTTCCTTGTCACGGCAGATGCAACAGGATGATGTATGTAGTTATGTTCCCATGCTGTATCACCAGATGCCCCGAATAATCCGTAAGTTTGTTGATATTGATGTGGCTTTTGTGAAAACCGGTCCTATGGATTCAAAAGGGGTTTTTAACCTGGGGCTGGCCAATTCACTTACTCCGGCAGCTTTGAGCAAGACTAAAAAGATAATTGTTGAGGTTAATGATAAGGTTCCTACCTGCCTGGGAGGCGGACAGGAATCCATACATATATCACGGGTTCATGCGATTGTTGAAGGGGATAATACTCCTTTGATCGAGCTTCAGCCGGAACAGCCGACTGAAGCTGACCGCAAGATTGCGATGTATGTCTTAGAGGAGATAGATGACGGTTGCTGCCTGCAGTTTGGCATCGGCGGGCTTCCCAATCTGGTGGGTTCACTGCTGGCGAAAAGCGGTCTAAAGGATTTGGGACTGCATACCGAGATGTTAAACGATGCTTGTATGGACCTGTACCAGGCAGGCCGGGTGACCGGGGCCAAAAAGGGCGTCGATGTCTATAAGATGACCTATACTTTCGCCCTGGGAACCAATAAGCTATACAACTTCCTGGATAAGAACCCCCTGTGTGCCTGTTATCCGGTGAATTATACCAATGATCCTCGTATAATCGCCATGAATGATAAGGTCATCGCTATAAATAACGCCATTGAAGTGGATCTATTCAGCCAGGTCAGTTCGGAATCGGTGGGAGCGCGACAGATTTCCGGAACCGGCGGCCAGTTAGATTTTATTCATGGAGCCTTTAATTCGCACGGGGGCAAAGGTTTGATCTGTCTGGCTTCAACTTATACTGATCATGAGGGCAAGATACGCTCCAGGATTCAACCGACTCTAAGCCCGGGCTCTATTGTTACGCTGCCGCGCAGCATCGTTTACTATGTAATCACCGAGTACGGAACGGCCATGCTAAAAGGAAAGTCAACCTGGGAGCGGGCCGAAGCCCTGATCAATATCGCGCATCCGGATTTCCGGGACGAGCTGGTTAAGTCAGCCGAACAAATGAAAATCTGGTTAAGAAGCAATAGAATTGTACCTTAGAGGATAATCACGTACCACGAGAGGAAGCATTTATTGTGTCAGCTATTAAGAAAGTTCAGGCCTATCTGGATAGCCTGGGGACCGGATTAAAAATTAAAGAGTTAAACACCGATACCAGTACTGCGGAATTAGCCGCCCAGGCCCTGGGCCTGGAAGTGGGGCAAATAGCCAAATCCCTGTTATTTCGGAGCAAGATCGGGTATTTTATGGTGGTCTCCGCCGGGGATGTGCGCATGGACCAAAAAAGGTTGAAAGAACTGATAGGGGGAAAAGCCAGAATGGCCAGCCCGGAAGAGGTACTAGAGATTACCGGTTATCCGGTGGGAGGGGTCTGCCCCTTTCTTATGCCTAACCCCATCCCCCTTTATTTAGATGACAGCCTGCTTCGCTATGATGTGGTTTATGCCGCCGCGGGAACCGCCAATTCAGCTCTGCCTATCGGGTATGAACAACTGATGCAGATTACCGGAGGCCAACCCTGCTCCGTCTCGGAGAGATAATATGAATCCATTTGTCCATCTTCATGTCCACTCTGAATACAGCCTCCTGGATGGTGCCGTCCGGATCAAGGATTTAGTCCGGAAAGCGGCCGAACTGGAGATGCCAGCCGTGGCTCTTACCGACCACGGTGTCATGTATGGAGTGGTTGATTTTTATAAAGAGGCCCGCAAGGCCGGGATTAAGCCGATCATCGGGTTTGAGGCTTATGTGGCTCGAAGAAACCGGATGGATAGGGTTCCCGGGCTGGATGATGACCAGTTTCACATGGTTCTGCTGGCCGCCAATCAAAAGGGTTACCGCAATCTCATGCAGCTTTGCAGCCGAGCCTTCACCGAAGGCTTTTATTATAAGCCGAGGATTGATCGGGAACTTTTAGAGAAATATCACGAAGGTTTAATTGCTTTAAGTGGCTGCCTGGCGGGAGAGATTCAGGATTTACTCTTACATGGAAGAGCTGCGGAAGCCGATGCTACCGCCGGGTATTTTAAAGAACTTTTCGGGCCGGATAACTTTTTCCTGGAACTGCAGGATCACGGCATTCCGGAACAAATAATCATCAACCGGGAATTAGTGACACTGGGGCAAAGGGTGGGACTGCCCCTGGTTGCCACCAATGATGTTCACTACCTGGAGCATGGCGACGCCTTCATCCAGGATGTGCTGCTCTGTATTCAGACCGCCAAATTGTTAAGCGATGAAAATCGTATGCGGTTTCCCAGCCCGGAATTCTATTTTAAGAGCCGGGCCGAGATGGAAAGCCTCTTTCGGGAAATCCCCATTGCTCTTGATAACACCGTGTCCATCGCGGAACGCTGCCAGGTCGAAATGGATTTCGGCCATTTTTACCTGCCGAACTTTGAACTGCCTCCGGGTGAAACCCCGGAAAGCTACCTGCGCTCCCTGGTATATCAAAAGATTGACCAAAAGGTTCCCGGTTATGGCGATGATGTCGTCAGCCGGGTCGACTATGAATTGGATGTTATCAACCGGATGGGTTTTGCCGGGTATTTTTTAATAGTTCAGGATCTGGTTAACTGGTCGCGCGGAAACGGTATCGCAGTGGGACCCGGCCGCGGCTCCGCCGCCGGAAGTATGGTTTCATATATCCTGGACATTACCACTATCAACCCCATGTCCTATAATCTTCTTTTCGAGCGTTTCTTAAATCCCGAGCGGGTAAGCATGCCTGATATTGACGTGGACTTTTGTTTTGAAAAACGGGATCAGGTTATTGACTACATCGTCAAAAAGTATGGCAGTGACCGGGTGGCCCAGATCATTACCTTCGGCACCATGGCAGCCCGGGGCGCGATCCGTGATGTAGGCCGGGTGTTGGACTACTCCTATGCCGAGACGGATTCGATTGCCCGCCTAATTCCTTCTGAACTGGGGGTCTCCCTGGAACGCAGCCTGCAGATGGTTCCGGAGCTGGCGGATAGATATAACAACGATTATCAGGTTAAACGACTGATTGACACCGCCCGCAGCCTGGAAGGGATGCCGCGTCATTCCTCGATCCACGCCGCCGGGGTAGTTATCGGCCAGGACGAGTTGACCGGGCTCTTGCCGCTGCAGAAGATCGGGGACGGCCATGTGGTCACCCAGTTTACTAAGGAAACGGTTGAAGAAATCGGCCTTTTAAAAATGGATATATTGGGTCTAAGAACCCTGACGGTGATTCGGCGGACCCTGGAGATATTAGAGGAAACCCGTGGGATCAAATTGGACATTGACCGCCTGCCCTTGGACGACCAAAGGGCTTATGAACTGATATCCTCCGGTGATACGACCGGGGTGTTCCAGTTGGAAAGTGACGGGTTCAAACGGCTGCTAATCGAAATGCAGCCCAGTAGGTTTGAGGATATAATTGCGCTTAACGCTCTTTACCGGCCCGGGCCCTTAGGGAGCGGTATGGTCGAGGATTTTATCAATCGCAAATACGGCCGTCAGAAGATAGAATACGTGGCCCCGGGACTGGAACCAATTTTGGCCGAAACTTACGGGGTTATCCTGTATCAGGAACAGGTAATGCAGATAGCCAGCCAACTGGCTGGATTCAGTATGGGAGAGGCGGACGGCCTGCGCCGGGCGATGGGCAAAAAAAAGCCCAAGGAGATAATTGAGCAGCGCGACAAGTTCGTGCAGGGAGCAAGTAATAACAAGATCAAAGAGGATGTAGCTTCCTACCTGTTTGACCTCATGGTGAACTTCGCCGGTTATGGTTTTAACAAGAGCCACAGTGCGGCTTACGCCATGGTTACCTACCAGACCGCGTTTTTAAAGGCCCACTATCCGGTAGAGTATATGTGTGCCTTCTTGACCAGTGTTATTGATAACCAGGATCGGGTGGTCTTCTATATAAAAGAATGCCGAAGACTGGGGATAGAAATCCTGCCCCCTGATATAAACGAGAGCCTGCACACGTTTACGGTCAGTATGGGTCGCATACGTTTCGGTCTGGGGGCGATTAAAAATGTTGGCGAAGCAGCCATCAGTTCTATTATTGCCGCCCGCAAGAAAGGGCCTTTCACCAGCCTATTCGATTTTTGCCAGCGGGTGGATCTGCGTCAGGTCAATAAACGGGTACTGGAGAATCTGATTCTGGCCGGGTGCTTCGATGGCCTAGAGGGTTCCCGGCGGGAAAACTTGGCCATCATGGATGAGTGCCTGGAATTGGCCACTCGGATGAGGGAAACCCAGGACAGCGGTCAGCTGTCCCTTTTCGGCGCGGAGGACAGAATGCCGGATGAGCCGAAGCTTATCCCTTTGGGAGAGTTTCCGGCCCGGGAAAAACTGAAGCGGGAGAAGGAGGTTTTAGGTTTCTACGTCTCCCAGACCCCCCTGGAGGAGTATCGTGAGGTACTGCCTCTGGTGGCGGCGGACACCACGGCTGAGCTTACTCATATGGAGGATGGAAGTGCGGTCCGGATGGCAGGATTGGCTTTGGAAGCCCGCAACAAACGCAATAAAAAGGGTGAGTCCTGGGGAACCTTTACCCTGGAGGATTTCGCGGGCCGGGTGGAAGTTATGGTATTCCCTTCCATTTACCGGTCTTGTTGTGATACTATCAAAGGTGAGGGAGCCATTACTTTAGAAGGCAAACTCATTAATAACGAGGAAGAATTAAAGGTAATAG
>JBLMZW010000152.1:0-18609 GCA_050259035.1 Chitinophagales bacterium
CAGGCTGCCGCTGCTCCCGTCGTAGAAGTTTATTCCCTTCCACCAACCGGCTCCCGGGCTGGCGGCCGCGTTGTCACTGTCTCCGCCTACACTGTCATCCCTCACATCTGTGAAGTATATCTTTTCCTCCGCTGTGCCCACTGCGTTCAGGGTTCCGTTTACTTCGATTCCACAGGCCTGATTAACCTTAACCACTGTACCTGGGTTGACAGTTAGGGTCTTGCCTGCGTCTATGATTACCCTGCCTGTTATTAAGTAGGGACTCCCGGCCACATCCCATGTAGTATCGCTTGAAATATTACCACTGACCTCGGTAGAAGCGGATACAGCGGTCGGAATAATCATTATTACTATCCCTACAATTAGTCCTAATAGAAATTTTCTAACCATATTTGTTCCCCCAAACTTTTGAAATTTGTGGCTACTTTGAGGCCTATTGTGGTTGGCATTTGAGACCGCTTTAATTCCTCCCATTTCTGGGAGCCCCTGTCCACGCTATGTTTATCGGTTACTCATATTAAATGTTATCCGGTATTAAAGACTTGTTCAGCAGGTTCACCGAAATTGTCATGGACAAATTGTCTGTCATTGTCTGTCATTGTCTGTTGTATAATTAAGAAAGAATCGTTATTACCAGGCAGAACACTAATGTTAGGGGATTCAATAGGAATGAACTTTCTTTTTGGAGACAAGCTAGCCTATCTAATGAGAGGTTTCCAGATAAGTAATTCCAAATTGGCCAAAGCCATTAATGTTGATCCCTCGTTAATCAGTAAATGGATTAATAATCGGCGTAAACCTTCCCCTGATTCAGCTTACATAAATCAAATTGCTGAATATTTCGCCCGGATGAATTGGATTGACATGCGGCACAAGAATTTAATAGTGGAAATGGGATTAGATACAAAGACTTTTTTTGAGAACCGGGACCCATTAGCACGGATTGAAACTCTAACAGACTGGCTTCGGGAGCAGTTTGATTTATCACCAGCTTCAAATGTATCCACCCTGACATCTTTTACATCATCGGCAAGCAGCTTGACCTCTCTGCTGAACAGCCTGCATAATTTCTCTGCTCAAGCGGATTCAATACCAGATGTACTTCTCCCCATTCCTAGCGTTAAATTGGAATCAGGTGATATATCAAGCTATGAGCTTTTTAAGGGAAGATCGGGTAAAAGACAGGCAGTATATCGTTTTTTAAACCTAGTTCTAAAATCCAGTAAACCGGTAGAACTCTTGTTAAGCAGCGAAGAAAACATTCGATGGCTAATTGAGGATCAAGACTTTCTTTTCAATTGGGCAGCGTTATTAAAGGCGGTTCTCGACCGGGGACACCGAATAAAGATAGTACATAAAGTTAACCGTGATCCGTCGAATATAACAGCGGTAATGAATCAATGGATACCCTTACATCTTACCGGAAGAGTCGAATCATATTATTATCCCAAGTACGAGGAAACCAGTCTGCAAAAAACCATGTTTGTAGCTCCCGAACTGGCTGCAGTTTTATCTGCGACTTCGGAAAAAAAATCGGACAATGATTTAACTTTTTTCATTGAAGATCCGCGAGTAGTCGACATGGCGCAGGAAAACTACCTTGTTTTTCTTTCCGAGTGTCGTCCTCTGGTAAATGTCTATGCCAGGGGAAAAATGATGAAGCTGCATTGTGAAATCATTGATCTTGAGAAGAAGCCAGGCTCTTATTACATTTTGAAGGAAATACCCAGTTCGGTAACGATTCCTTTTGAAACATATTCAGGCATCCTGGGGAGAACAGAATTTGACGGGAATACCAAACAAGAGCTATTGGATCTTCATAGAAGAAGGATAGCCCAGTTTAACGATAACCTGCGTTACTATCGCCATAGAGAGTATTATCCCATTGAGGCCATTGACGAGTTAATTAATGAAGATGGCTGTATTTATCCTGGAATAGAACTACTTCAAGAACAACCTATTTTAATACAGCCTACGCAACTCCTTGAACATCTTCAAAACATTTTAGGACTTCTTGAGACTTGCGCTAATTATGAAGTTATTTTTTTTAATCGTCGGACCGTACCAGTACCAAGTAAGATGTACCTGGCTTTCAAAGAGGATTCTTCAGTTCTAATGTCATCCTGTAATGAAACTGGTGAAAACCCTATTGCCATTGTCACCAGCGAAGGCAATATAATTCAGGCTTTTGAGGATTACTTTGAAAGCATTAACCAGCAAGTTCCGCCTGGTCATCGCAATAAAGAGTGGGTTTGTGGTCAGCTTAAAAAAAGGATAGCACGGTTGGAGCGAATTACTAAAGTCTAGGTTCATATGTGACTACGATTTACTAAATGTTTAAAAACATTCATTATAACTTTGATTTATACAAGCCTTTGTCCGAAAAGGTGATTTGTTCATTAAAACAAAAAGTTCCTCGTGTTCAAAGATACGAGGAACTCTTTTTTCAAATGGTGGGCGCTACAAGACTCGAACTTGTGACCCCTTCCGCGTCAAGGAAGTGCTCTTCCTCTGAGCTAAGCGCCCATCGCATATTATAATAACACGAATAACTAAAAAATCAAGTCTTGACCCACCTCAGCAATGAAAGCCTTCCGCAAACACAGGCATCCTCTTTAAAGATCGTCTTGTCTGAGAGGTATTGGTTCACCATACTTTTTTTACTGTGCCGCCTCATTACACCAGTAAGTCCTTCATTACTGTTTAATCCAATAAAGAATCATATGTCTGCCGGGGTCTGGGTTATCTTTAAAAACTGACTGTTATTGGCCTCATCTTCCTCCAGGATTGTTTGGTCTGAATCAATTACCGCCCACAGATAGTATGTGGTAGCGGGGTCAAAGACGAATCCCTTGGGAAGTTTTGCTCCTATCTTTAACGTTGCCGAACCCGCCAGCTTGGATACCTTTTTGTAACCCAGAACTATGTCCCCTTTATCGTAACTGGTAGAGCTATCGGATAAATATAAGGTTACTTTGAACTTTTTAGCCACAATAGGTGAAGTGTTTTCGATTCCCACTTCGACGTTGGTTTTCTTAAGGCTTATTGTCCCATTGGGGGTGATAGAACTGATGCTTAGTTCAGGCAGCCTTATGTTAATTTTAGCAGAAGCGGTGTTGTTATCGGAGTTGGGTTCAAGCAAGCCTTCAGGCAGTATCAGTTCGGCTCTAAGCGTATAGTCGCGAACGCTTAGATCGCTTAGCGGAAGTTTGGTCCTTATCTTGATTTTTTTCGATTTATTTAGGTTAAGCTTGGATATTGAGATGGCCTTGCCGATCTGTACCGTTCCTGAATCAGTTTCCATAATCACCTGTAAGAGGCATTTTACTGATGGCCCGGTGCCCAGGTTGGTAACGGCTGTGTTAACGGTAATGCTTCCTCCAGGGGTTAGCTCCCCGGTTACCTGGGGTTCAGAGACTGCTAAATCCTGAGCCCCGGTACCCATTCCCGTTATCGTAAATGTATAGGGGTTTTCATTTGAATCATTATTGGCAATTTGGACTAGAGCAGTACTGATGCGCTGTACGGTTGGTCTATAGGTTATGGTAAAATCTGTACTTGTACCTGGTGCCAATGTCACAGCAGGCTGTGTGTCGATAATAAAATCGGCTGCTTCGGGTCCGCTGACAGTTACCGGAGTAGAGCCAGGAAGAAGCAAATCAACCGAGCCGCTATTCGTAATCGAGAATGTCTTGCCCACGCTGGAAGGTACTACAACTGAGCCGAAATCAGTGTTATCTTCTTCAGCCGGGGTATTATCGCCATTCGTTATGCTGTGACCATTGCTGGAGACTTCCATTTCCGGCCCTATCTCCCCGGTCCCTTGTATAAAGAAGTTGTAAGGATTTTCATCACTGTCATTATTATCGATGCTGATGGCGGCGGTTCGAACCCCTATCACATCCGGATTAAACCTAACGGTAAAGGTGGTGGTTTCGCCTGCCGCTACTGCTGCAGCAGGCTCCAGGATAACCATAAAATCAGCCGCGTTGGCTCCACTGATAGCTACCTTCGGGTCGCCGGTCAACGTAAGATCACCCGTACCGGTATTCTGGATGGTAAAGGTCCTTTCAATGGTGCCCTCAGCCGCTGCCACACCGCCAAAGTCGGTATAGTCATCAAGACAGGGGGTATCATCGTCATCGGCTATGGCAACCCCATTACCCAGAACACCCATCTCCGGGGCTACGGTTCCTGTTCCCTTTATATAAAATACATAGGGATTCTCATCCTTGTCATTATTAATGATACTGACTCTGGCGGTTTTATCACCCACGGTGCTGGGGTTAAAGGTTACCTTAAAGGTGGTATCTAAGCTCACCTGAATCGAGGAAGCTGGTTGTGCAGTTACTAAAAAATCAGTTGGATTGTCTCCTCCCAAAAAAACCGGCGGGATACCGTTCAATACCAATCCACTAGTCCCGGTATTTTGGATGGTAAAGGTTTTTTCCACCGAGCCGCTTACTATGTCCGCACTGCCGAAATCAGTGTCATCATCCGTACTCGGAGTATCGTCGTTATTAACAATCGTGGTGCCCTTGCCTAAAAGATTTATTTCTGGCGTTACGCCAATACCAGTAACAGCGAAATCATAGGGATTCTCATTGCTGTCATCATTGTTAATGGAAATAGTAGCATTTTTTATACCCGCCGTACTGCAACCAAAAACTACCTGAAAAGTAGTTTCGCCTGCAGCTGCTATCGGTGAGTTAGGCTGCTCATTAACGTAGAAATAGGCCGCATCTTCCCCGGTGATAGTTACCTTTGGAGTACCGGACAAGATCAAATCCGCTGTTCCAGTGTTCTTGATGGTAAAGGTCCTAATCACGGTTGCTTCGCTGACCTCTACATAACCAAAGTGGGTATAATCCTCCTGGTTGGGGGTGGTATCGCCGTCCGGTATGGAAATCCCATTCCCCTGCACATCTATTTCTGGAACGGCAATATAGGTAAAGGTGACCGTTTCGGTCGAACTGCCACCGGAGCAGGTGACCAACACATTTTGAGATCCAACGGTACCTGGCGGAGTCTGGGCAGTAATAGTAGTACTACTGGTGACTGCAACTTCTGTGGCAGCAGCGCCGCCGATGGTTACTGAAGCCGGTGCGGAAAAATTGTTTCCAGTTATAGTTACACTGGTTCCCCCGGTGACTGGACCACTGTTCGGGTTAATGCTAGTGATGGTAGGAGCCGGTACGATACCGTCTCCCACCCCGTTTAGAACCGGGTAACCATTATTTTTGCCGGCCACTATTCTCCACTCTGCATTTGTTCCTTTTCGGGTATTCAAATCATCGCGAAAGCTGCCAGTCTGCATGTCAGCAGAAGATTTTCCGGTAGGTGTACCGTTGTTGGTACCTTCACTAACACCAATTCCCGTTGCGGTCGAATTGTTCCAATAACCAAAGGATACGGTGCTGGAACTAAATCTTCCCAAAAAGCCCCCCGCTTTGGCACCGGAGCCGCCTGTCGCGTTACCTGCTGCATAGCTGTTGGTTATGGTACTAGAGACCATCCAGGCCACCAGGCCGCCAGCAAATGCACCCTCGTCACGGCCTGTTACATATTTACCGCTGCCGCACGTTACATTCCCCGTTGCATAGCTGTTGGTTATGGTACTGGAGTCGCTGGATGCTATCAGGCCACCAGCACAGGCATAGTTGTTCTGTACATCGGCGTAAACGTCATTGCCGCACGTTACACTGCCGGTTGCATAGCTATCGGTTACGCTGGTTCCGGCGTAAATGATACCCACCAGCCCGCCAGCACAGGCAGAATTGCCGTTATTCCCATCGCCGCAACCATTACTGCCGGTCGCATAACTGCTTTCTATGATAGTGCCACGATCGGCCTTTCCTACCAGCCCGCCAATTTTGCTGTTTTGGCCGCCCGTCACGGTTACTGCTGTATGGCAGTTGTTTAAGGTGGCGGGATTAGCTTCTCCGATCAGGCCTCCAACTTCGGCTGATACACCACCGTTTATACTCGTTCCGGTATTTGTTACATAGCAGTTGGTTAAAACAGTGGGTTTGGGGAGTTCACCCTCGGGGGGTTCATTGTATGATGTCGCTACCAGACCCCCAACATAAGCATTTTCCTTGTTCGAGTATATTGCAGCATCAACCAAACCAACGTTCGTAATCGTCGCTGCATCTGTGAGTCCGAACAGCCCCGCCGTATCAAAAGTTGTATCCGCACCTCCTGCCGCACCTATTCGGAGGTTAGAAATAGTCTTGCCATCCCCGTCAAACGTTCCTGAAAAGGGTTTCTTTGTACCCGAACTGGCGGTAAACAATCCAATCGGGGACCATTCATGAGCTGACAAATCCATATTACGAGCGAGCTTTATGGTCTTGCCGGCAAAGGTATTGCCTGCACCGGCCTGGGCTGCCACCCAGGCCAGCTCCGACTCCTGATCAATGGTGTATGTAGTGCCGCTTAAATCAGGTGCGGTAGCGTGAGCCGTCCAGTAGTCAATCTCTGCTTCTGCCATTGATGGCAGACAGGTGAGCAGGGATATGGCCAGTATCAGGCTAACCAGAAACAAGATCGACATCTTAACTCTTTTCTTGTTTTTCATGATTTACCTCCGTTCATCAGATTAGGGTATCCGAAAACAGCCTTAATCGAACCTAAACTTCTTTTAAAATAATAGTAGCATTTTGAACCAACTGGAGATACATCATTATGAAATAGAACCATAATCTTCGTCTATTCCTTACATGGCTGCAAAAAAGGGCTGTAGAATTGGGCACCTAATGCTCCACTCCGCAGTCCAGTGATGCTTATCCGGTAATAAAAAAAGTTTAAACAAGTCTTGATCCAATGTGGCAGAAAGCCTTCCATAAAAGGGTAGTCTATATTGTAAATTCCAGCCGTATTGTTAGTAGGATTATCTATGTTATATAAATATGTTCTTATTCATGTTTTGAGGTGAGTGTTTTGTTTTTACCCTGGCGCTTGATAAAAATCTGTTGTATCCTGCTAGTCATTAGCATTATCCTCACGCTTCTCGGGATTCGGCTGAAGCAAGATTCGACCACCTTATCCGCATCAGGGCTAGTGGTTTCGGGTGTTAATACCGAAGATAAAGTTGTTTCTATAACTTTCGACGACGGTCCCGATCCCCTCTATACACCTCAAATAATGGAACTCTTGAAGAGATACCATGCCCGTTCCACTTTTTTTGTTATCGGGTTACACGCCAGGCAGTATCCTGATCTTTTGCGCGAGATCCAAAAGAATGGTCACGAGATAGGTAATCACAGTTATCATCATAGACGTTATATCGGACAGTCAAAAGATTACATTCTTCAAGACATAAAGATGAACGAAGATTTGATTGAGAAATATTGCGGAGTAAAACCGGTTTTCTTGAGACCACCGGGAGGAAGGTGTACAGATACCCTGTTGGATATAGCCCGGGCTAACCATCTAACTATAATTAACTGGGGCCAGGATCCAGAGGACTGGAGAAATAAAAATTCACTCCGTATATCGCGACAAATTTTAGCTAATATCAGGCCCGGTCAAATCATAGTATTACATGATGGGGGCGGTGACCGTTCCCAGACGGTGAAAGCTGTAGAACAGGTTTTGTCCTCGTTATCCGATCAGGGTTATCATTTTGTCCCGGTCGGAGAACTGTTGAGGGAGGGGAAATGATGCTGGTAGTTTGCCAGAGAAACCGGCTAAAGGTTGGTCTTTTTGCTTTTTGTTGCATCACAGTAGCAGCATGTGCCTTTAATTTCGGACTTCACCCCCATCTTGAGGAATGGCGGCAAAAAGGATTGGTTGTATCCGAAGTAAAAACAACCAAAAAAGTTGTGGCATTTACATTTGACGACGGTCCTAATCCCAGTGCCACACCTCAGATTTTAGAAATATTAAATAAAAACCATGCTAAAGCCACTTTCTTTGTCGTTGGCGTCCATGTGGAACGTTATCCTAAAATAGTTCAACAGATAGCCAAACAAGGGCATGAGATCGGGAACCATGGTTATAGTCATAAGATAAAGAACTATAAACAAATTGAATTCGCCAAATCGGATATAAGGCATAATGAAGAGCTTTTGGCATCCATCGCTGGAAAACGTCCCGTCCTTTTAAGACCGCCGGGAGGATTTCTTTCGGATGCGCTGGTTGATTATACCCAAAAAGAAAAAATTCAAATAGTCACCTGGACATGGAACATGGATTTCAAGGATTGGAAAACTAACAACTCAACTTATTTAGCCAATGGAATCATTAACAATGTCCGCCCCGGACAAATCATTATTTTGCATGATGGTGGAAATAATCGAGGACCTATGATAAAAGCTTTGTCCCTGGCATTGCCCGAACTCACAAAGAAAGGGTACCGTTGCGTAACGGTCAGTGAATTACTGGCTTTACAAAACCAGTAATAATACAGCTCTTCCATAAATATTCATTATTAACTCAACTTTTGGTAACTGGTTAATTAATGTTTGAGTAATTATTTCATATCCGCCCCGCTTCAATAGCTGCCAAAGTTGAGACAAGTTAATGGTTATTATGTGGAGGGATGGAATTTGAAATTGAAGGTAGTTGGTTTTTACCACTTGAACACTAAAGCCAAGGTGGCACTATTATCCCTGGCCGTGGTTGTCTTTATTATTACGTCAATGGTATATGTAGAAGCCTATCATAAACTAAAACCGGTCTATGATGTTCCCTGCAATGAAAAAGTAGTCGCCCTAACTTTCGATATCAGTTGGGGTAACCAGACACCACTCCCGGTAATCGATATCTTGGAAAAGAACGATATTCAGTGCACCTTTTTTCTTTCCGGGCCCTGGGCCAAACAGTACCCGGAGGTAGTAAAAAGGATTAAGGGAGACGGTCATGAGATCGCCAGTCATGGTTATCGCCATATCAATCTCAGCACCCTCAGTCGTGGGGAAATAAAAGACGAAATAATGAAGGCTCATGAAGCGTTGAAAGGTGTAAGCGGAGTTAAACCCAACCTTATACGTACCCCTAACGGTGATTATAACGATGAAGTGATAATGGCGGCAGGAGAATGTAATTACCAGGTAATTCAATGGTCCGTGGACAGCCTCGACTGGATGAATCCAGGTCCCGCAACCATAACTGAAAGAGTGACTAACCGCGTAAAGCCGGGATCCATCATCTTAATGCACGCCAGTGACACATGCAAGCAGACTACTGATGCTTTGCCGGACATAATTAAGAACCTCAAAGACCAGGGTTACAAGTTCGTCACTGTATCGGAATTAATGGAAAAATCAAAAGAGAAGAATAAATAGGTTTCTAACAGGGGGCGGTTAACCGCCCCTATTTTATTTGGTGCTTAGAGTAGATGGTTCCAGACTCCAAGTATCACAATTGGCTGGAGGGTTAAATCTCGCATCCTCGGTCCCCAGGGGAGAATATTGATTACTTGATGACACTTCCGCCGATGGCTTATCAAGCCTGTATTTAACAACCGATTGATTATGTCCATCTTCAAGTCTGACGTAGAACTCGTCCTCATAACGGCCCTTAAATCCTTGCGGGAACCATATTTTCGTAGTTATAAAACTCCCACCCAGACTGGGTTTGACCGGCACATCTATGTCTTTCAGATCTCTAAAATCACTTATTACCGTCTCTCGCGATACCACAGGATTCGAAACCGGTTCCAATTTTGGTTCTTCAGGCTGGTTCTTTAGAAGAAACATAGCTAGAATAGTCCCAGCTACGATTATCCATAAAATAATTCGGGGGTTGATTCTTTTTTTCGCATCGCCCTGCAGCAAAATAGAACCTCCTTTATCCCAGCCTTACACCTGAAAAGATATTCAAAACACCGGTTAATTAACATTACCTACTTATTTTATTTATAGCATGAAAAAGCCGCCCTTTCAGGGCAGCTTTTTACTTTAAAACTATAGGTCAATTTTACCCATAATATCGATAATCATATTCAAAAACCCATGTAAATCTTCCTTTTCGTTAATTCCGGCCTTAAAGCTTACCTCTGGGAACTTACCATGGGAGTTTATTTTAAGATTAACAAAATAATAGCTTTCTTCTCGCTCGTCTTCTCCGTCCCATTCTTCTTCATACATTTCGGGATCTTCTTCCGAATCAAATTCGAGGTCCACCTGGGATGAAGTTTTCCCATGTATACCTTCATGCTCACAGTCCCTGATTATCTCAGATATTATCCATATGATATCTGAATACTTCAGTTGGAGTTCTTCGCTCAGCCTCATAATCTCGTTGGCAACCGGGGTAATCTTTAGTAGATCGGATAAACTGACCGGGTCTCCTTTCTCCCATTTGTCCTTCATCCCTACCACCTCCATAATAAACATTTTCACAGTGACTAAGTATATCTGAAATAACCTTCAATGTCTACGTCTCGGAACCTGTTATGATTATATGCGAATGCATCTGCAAAAAGCCAACCAGTTATCACCTTAATAGGATTCCGATCAATCCCTTAATGCAAATCTAACTCTATGACTATAGTTCTGCTTTTAGACTCCAGTTCCTTCTGGAAAACATTGTAACAATAAAATTTGATTTTTCCGACTTTTCCGATATCAATAATTGATCGGGTTCCTACACATAATATCGTTAGGAGGGATAACGGTGGAAAAAACTTTGCGCCAAATAACAATTTTTCTAATATGTGTCTTAATTCTTCTGGTAACTGTTTCCCTTATACAAAAAACCGGTCGAATACCCGCTCCTAAAAAGCCATTGCCACAGGCTAAACAATGGTATTTGGTGAACACTGTCCGCAACCAGGTATCCACTGCTTATACCGAACCAGTTGGTGCACCTGTATCAGCCAGTGCCCGGCCCTATTTCATAGGGGGAGTAGCGGTTCACCCTCGCGTTCCAGGGGGGAGTCATCTTGAACCGGTAATACCATTTGGTACGGTTATACACTTGATAAAACCTAACGCCTTAACCATTCAGGGTAAGACGATGAATACATTTGTTGTTACCGATACCGGAGATGCGGACTGGGCTCTTTGGCCCTCTTCCCCTTATTGGGTTGACTTTTATTATGGCACCGGGAATTACTGGAATAACCTGGCCGCATCGAACTACGGCAAAAACTCCATTGACTATTATTGGTATGAACCAATACGTTAAGGTTGGGCAGCACTTTCAAGTTCATAGCCCTCCGGGGTTACTACCTGATAAACCATTTCATCCAGGTTTTTCCCGGTTACAGCAATAATATGATATCCTTTTCTGACCGGTTTTATCACTATAGTAATCTGGTTCTCTATCCGTTTCACCGCAATAATTTTAGCCTCAAGAGCAATGATTGCTGTTTCATAACGGGTCTTAAATGCTATCCCTAAAGGAGAATCCTGATCATTAAACCCCATAGCGGGGCTTAGATCAAACCATGACGAACCACCGCCTTCATAGATAAAAACGCGGTGTCGATTATATTCCACCAAACGAGGTATATATGAAAATCGGGGACTGTTCCAACAGGTACTGTGCCAAACCGAATTATAGATTGGCCTTTCCCATTGGTTATTTAATTCCAAAGTCCGGTACTCTACGCTAACCCCAGAGTCTAATACTTGACGCCCAGTGTAAGGGAAGGAAATCTTTTTCTTGGTCTTGATTGTGTATGGTTCGGCAGGTTCCAGGCAGCTTATCCGTTCGGTAAGCCGACGGTTCTCCTCTTGCAGGCTATGCAGCCGTTGTTGGCTTCCTATGGCTAAAGACAAGAACAACACAGCCATTCCTGTTAGGCCATATAATTTCAATTTAACCAGGTTAATCCCTCCCGCTTAATACTTACGGTATTAGGCGGAAATTATGCAGAAAAAGGTATGGATTAATTATTTTAAAGAAAAGCGCTGGTCTGATGGAGAATAAGAGAGTCGGCAGTTTTTTATTAATAATTATGATCCTGATATTGCTGGATGTTACTTTAGCAGCACCCCGAATTTGTGCTCGTGGGCTAACCTTAAAGGAAGCAGTAAAAGTCGCGTTGCCAGAAGCTTTTCGCTGGTCAAAAGAAGCTCAGTTGGTCTACGCCATTAGTTGTGATGTGGGAGAAAATAATAAAACTCCCGATCTAGGAAGGAACGGTAAACGAAAGAACTGGAATATTGTTTTTTGGAATAGAGCCGATAAATCAAACCTCTTGGTGTTTATCAAAGCGGGGCGTATTGCTTACTCGGAAGAAGCCTTAATGGGCTTTGACCGACCTATTAAGCTTAAAAACCTGAATTACGATTCTTCTAAAGCCCTTAAAGTAATTCCACATTTAACATCATCCGATATAAAATGCCACTTCGAACTTATCCAAAAGGAACAACCAGTTGTAAGGGTATACATTTTCAATCGTCCAGGAAGCTGCCGTATTATCAATATTAATGGTAGGACGGGCAAGATTCTGCTAAATAGCGAATGAGGGATATACCAGAATTTGACTGTCGCCTTTCCAATTAAATACCAATAAATCCTTTAATACACTCTCAACTGCTTCATTGTTTTCGGGTTCTGCCTCGTTCCATTGGATTTCAAAAATATAAACAGGAATCGACTGCCAACAAAGCAGCCTTAGTTCCTCCAGACCCTCCTCCAAAAAACTTAGTTCATCAACTTTTATCGAAAAAGGAGCCTTCTCATGCCCTTGGCTGCTGAGGTAGACTCGAATCCTATCAATGAATTCAATTAGTTTTTGTTCTCTTTCCGGTGTTAAAACATATTGAAAAAGCATCTCATATAAAGATTGGGTAACAGTTAAGGTGGTTAAGGCGGGCATCATCAAGTGATCTTCTTGTCCAACATACTTTAAAGAAAAAGACCCAGGGTTCATTATTTTTTTCCTCCTTAAAACATAACTCAGTCTAAAATCATTCGCTTATATCTTAGCTTTTCCTTCTAATCAGGTAAAATATATTAAAATAGTACTGTATAGTTTGAATTTTTTCTCGCTGAATGTTGCTGTGGGGGTTTTATGGATAACGTTACGCACGGGTTAATGGGACTTGTAGCGGCCGGGCTATTAAATAACTATGCTATACCTGCCAAGGGCGTCAATATGATAAATGAAAAAAAAGCCGTATTCTGGACTGCCCTTATCGCTTCAGAGATTCCTGACATTGATATACTGTATCGATTCACCAGCGATGCTGCTTACCTGAATATGCACCGGGGACTGTCTCATAGTATAGGCGGTATACTCTTTCTAGCCCTGGCAGTAGCCCTCATGGTTAGAATTATCTACCCTTCCATCAGAGCCAAACGATTACTAATGGTATCATTAATATGTATTAGCTTGCACGTTTTGTTGGATCTTCTGACGTCCTATGGCACCCAGGTATTATATCCATTTGACCATACCCGTTTCGCTTTGGATGTATTACCCATTGTAGATATATATCTATTGATACTTTTAGTAGCTTCTTTAGCCTTTTTAATGAGCCGCTCGGCAAAACTGGGTCCGGCTACCTTTATTGCTTTCCTGGTTTTTGCTTATATTTCTGCTCGAACAGGCATGCATTGGTACGCCTATCAGCAGGTTGGTTCCCAGTTGCCTGCAGAAAAGAAGGTTCAATTAGCAGTGATTCCTGGTCTTTTTAACCCGTTTTCCTGGCAGTATATTGCTAAAACCACTAGTTCCTACGTTACCGGAGATGTCTCATTGGATGGAATAGAAAAGACCACCCGGGAGTATCCAATTATACCCGGTGATACCAATGCATATGCTGCTCTAAAGACACCGGCTGCTCATATTTTCCTTAGTTTTGCCCGTTTTCCCTATATTACCTGCCAACAGTATTCATCATATAAGGTTGTCTCAATTACAGATTTGCGTTACTTATCTAAGAACCATGCCCTGTTTCTGGTCCAAGTTAAAATAGACCAGAATCAGAAAGTAATTTTCAGCGGCCTCGGAAGCGAACTTGGCCAACCTGAAAACTCCGGGATTCCTGTGAACACCCCCACTCATAATTAACTCCTTTGTCTCCTTATTGTTCTATTTAGGCCATTTATCTCCTCGAGCAAGCTGACTCTGCTGGGAAATACTATAGTACGAGGTGGTTTTTTTGGCGGAAAGAACTGATAAACTGGCCCAGATTATTCGTACTTATAGGCAAATTCACAATTTACCTCTCAATTATTTCGCTCAGGAACTGGGGGTTTCGCCTATTTATCTGGAAGCTCTTGAGTCAGGTGAAACCGATCTAGTCAGCCTCCAGTTTCTTAATCGGTTCTTAATCTATACCGGGTTGCCTGTACAGTGCTTTTTAGACGCCATACGTTACAGGCCTGAAATTGCGCTATGGCTGGCTATACAGCATACACTGGCCCACCTTTTGCCCGAAGATAGTCTGGAGCCGGTCTATGATCAGGTTAAGGCTATTATTAATAAGCTGGGTGAAATTTGGTTGCATTGCCCCTCGGTTGATATGATCTACAGATATAATGCCCTGGTCTTAAATAATGTTGATGACCTTTATAGTTTTCTCGTTGGTTGGAAGCAAGCCGCCTCAGAAATTGTTCAAAACCCGGAATTTGGCCATCCATTACAGTAACTGATCCTTTGGGCCAACATATCTGCTTCTCGCAAAGCACATTCTATATTCTGCGGCTGAATAACATCTCCTATGTAATAGACTTGACCAACAATATCCTGGATAAACTCCTTAACCGGATTAAAAATCTCAAACCCAAGGGCTAGAACAACTAGATCACACCCGAATTCTTCCTCCCCTGTAGCTCCTATGACTACAACTTTTCCCGGTTCTAATTTTTTTACGTTTTTTCCAGTGTGGCTTTTTACTCCAGCTTTTTTCATAGCCCGGACAAGATCCAGCCTGCTCATATTCTCCATTCCTGGAGCCAGGGTTGGGCCCGCTTCAACTAGAGTAACTTTGTTTTTGGCTTGGGCCAGGAATAGAGCGGTTTCGCAACCGGTTAGACCGCCGCCCACCACCACAACTCTATGGTCTTCTGGAGGTTGCGGCATCTTTAGAATGTCAACTGCCTGCACTACTAAGTCACTATTACTCTGATTGGGTAGGGTTCTCGGGGTTGATCCGGTTGCAATTATAGCTATTTCGGGGTTTATCTTTTTAACTAACTCCTGGTTACAATCTTGCCCAGTTATTATTTCCGTGCCTGCTTGCTGTGTTTCTCGAATCAAATACTCTTTCAGTTCGAAAAGTCTTTGCTTATATGGAGGTCGGGCTGCAACATTTAACATTCCTCCCAAATCCAATTCCTTTTCTATCAGGGTAACTTGATGCCCCTGTCTGGCAAGCAGGGCGGATACACGTAATCCCCCCGGGCCTCCTCCCACAATCATAACCCTTTGGGGATTCTTTACCGTCTCTGATTGATGAAGCCATGTCTCCCTCCCGACCCGGGGATTTACTGAACAGCAGATTGGAAGACTCTTAAAAGTTCGCCCAATACACGTATTGCACGAGAGGCATGGACGGATTTCCCGATCTTCACCATTCCGGGCCCGGGCGACCCATTTTTCATCAGCAATCTGATTTCTGCCTACAAAAACCAGGTCTGCCTTCCCAGACGATATGATATTCTCCGCCACCTCGGGATGGCGAATCACTCCTCCGCCTATAACCGGAATACTAATGCATTCTTTTAATTTCTGGGCTAGATAAATCCTCCAACCTTCTTGATATGAGACTGGCTCAATCGTTACCAGGCCCGATTCATAAATACCACACGAGGCACTGATATAATCAGCCCCAGCCTTTTCTACCAGTCCGGCTATTTGGGTTCCTTCTTCTATTTCCAAGCCTCCAGGCACAAAGTCTGTCAAATTTAGTCTTACTCCTAAAACCATTTTAGGACATAGAGATTTGATTGAAGATATGATTTCAGTTAGAAGGCGGGTCCGGCCTTCGGTACTTCCACCATACTCGTCTTCCCGTTTGTTGGTATATGGTGAAATAAACTGACTTAAGAGGTATCCATGCGCTGCGTGCAGTTCAATTCCATCAAAGCCGGCTTCCTGTGCCATCCAGGCGGCACTTATGAATTCATCGCGGATACTATGTATCTCTTCCAGGCTGGCCTCCTTCGGGGTGACTCGACACATGCGGCAGGCTATGGCTGACGGGGCAATCAGGGGCTGCCCTTCTGAAAACAGTAAGTTCCCCTGCCTGCCAGCATGGTGGAGTTGAATAAACGCCCGGCTGCCTCCACTTTTAATAGCATCGGCCAATCTGCTTAGACCTCCTAAGTAGCGGGGATGGTCAATTCGCAATTGGCAAAGAGCCCCTTTCCCTCTAGGGGCGTCCACACAAGTTATCTCCACCACAATTGCTCCCGGGGCACTCTGAGCCCTGGCTTTATAGTAAGCAATTATCTCCGGGGTTACTTCACCCTCATAACTAGCCAATCCCGTAGCCATAGCCGGCATTATTACCCTGTTTTCCAAAACCAGGTCACCAACTTTGGCCGGCGAGAACAAATACCTGTATTTCATCATCTTCCCGCTCCCCTTTTTTAAATATTAAATGTATTGGTCTAGTAATTACCGCAATTTACTATTGAGATTATATCGTAATGGCTTGATACCTTTCCAGGAAATAGGGACGCAGAATGCTCGCAAATTGGTAAAATAAAAGGACATGGCTATATGTCATGTCCTTACTTTGCTTTTTCATTGGACTAATTATTTTATAACAGGCATTTGAACTGGCAGATCATAACCATACATTGTTATGTTTCCTGTAAAATTTACTTTCATTTTAACATCATAAATCCCCATATTGATATTCCCATTCAATTTCATAATATCCGGGAGCTTGGTCTTTTTATTAATTAACACTTGATAACTTAAATCCATTTTCATACCCTTCATCATGCTTTGCAATGTATCTATCGTACCTGAATCCTTAGTTCCACTTTTTTTCGCCGCTTGTTTCGCGACGGAATCCAGTATTGGACGAATTTTACTCATATCTGATTTAGCATTGATTACAATATATCCTTGCCCATCTTTTTCAACATCATTGCCAAAACTTAAAATAAACCCTTGGGTTTTAATGTTTTCAAGAATAACTTGGGGATTATAACCAACACCGTTTAAAGGCTTTACTACTTCCGGGGTCTGAGATGTAGTTGTTAGTTTCCATTTCTCACTGTTCTTTTTCGTATAGGTCTTCTTCCCATCGGTGTATGCTTCCATTTTCATATCTGGTTGTTTTACCTCAGAGGCTACTTTGACCTTACCTTTCATGTAACATTCTTGAGGCAAACGATTACAACCCTGAAAATCCATACTCATTTTAGTTTTCGGGTCTGTACCAGTCTTAAGATCCATCTGAATTGACTCGGTAAACTTGGCCGAGGTCGTCTTGCTCATAGCCTCACTGCAAGCAGTAAAATACTGCTCCGGGCTCATTTCATCCTTAGTTTCCGCCAGATTGACTTTCACTTCGCCGGCATTACCATCCCACCCTACTTCCGCGCCAAAACTCTCGGCGAAAAACCTTAGTGGAAGCATCAACTTGCCATTTTTAAGTATGGCCGGAGTATCCAATGATATCGTTTCGCCGTTCTTTTCGGCTGTGGTTTCATTGACTTCAACTGTAATTTTACTGTCATTTTTAATTATGGTCGCAGTCTTTTTCTCGGAATCCCATTGTACATCGGCCCCGAGGGATTCCGCGATTAACCTAGCTGGAACTACTGTTCTTCCTTTGATAGTCATTGGGTCCACATCACTGCTTAGCTGAAAACCGTTTAGTACGATTTTAATCGGTCCGGCCCCCAACGCAGGCATAGTTAACAAAGTTGTGGCTAACATCGCCAGCAAGACTATAACGACCTTCCTCTTCATCCTTAACCCTCCCATGTTTGGCAACTATTTATTTTCTAATAAAATCTTTAATCGCTATCAGGTCGGCGAATTTTCTTTATCGCATATTATTCTAAACTTATCGTTAAATTCCTCCACTGAAAATATTGTTCAACAGATGAAGTAATTAGCTCAGAATTAAAAAACTCTACAATACGTTTCGAAATACGGAGCAATTTGGTTTGCATAAAAAAGGACATGGGTTATTTATCCATGTCCTTATCCTGGATTCAACACAATTAAGGGTTTATAACAGACATTTCGAAACTGAATTGTATACATTGTTATGTTTCCTAAGAGGGCTATGTTCATGTAAAGCCAAGAATAGTCAGCGCGGTTATAAGCTACAAGCTTGTGTCTTTGACAAAAATTATATCTTGGCCCCGTTAATAGTAGGCATTTCTACTGGCTGATTATAGTCGTACATTGTTACATTTCCCAAGAGGTTCACGTCCAACTGAAAATCAAGAACATCAAGGGAAAAATTGCCCTTTATTTTCGCAATATCCATTAATTTGGTCTTCTTATTAATCATTAATTGGAAACCAAAATCCATCTTCATATCTTTCAGCATGGTTTTGGCCATTTCCATGGCCTGCGGATCCTGAATTTCACTTTGAGACATTACAGAATCCATTGATTGTTGTATTGCCTGATCCATGATCGAGCGAAGTTTATCCATATCCAATTTGACATTAATTACAGTATAATCCTGTCCTGCGTTAACCACATCGTTGGCAAAACCTAAAACT
>JBLMZW010000153.1:0-5023 GCA_050259035.1 Chitinophagales bacterium
AACAGCAGTGATTTTAATCCCCTGGCTTTCCATTGCATCCAGGAAAGGCTGAACCTCCTTTTGCCGAAATACAAACTCTCCGAAGCATAGTGCATTGCCCTTGCTATCTACATCCTCAAAAGAAAAAGACATGTAAAATACCACTTTGGAAAAAGTCCTTATCCCTAATATTTCTACATCAATATCATTACGCATTCTAGTAACAAAGCAAACGCCTGCAGGAGCATCCGTTTCTTCTTCACCCTTTAATATCTGTGCGAACTCATCACACGTAGTGCTCATAGACTCCCTCCGTTCTTTTTTGTTACCGTTACATACCGATTGCCATATCTAAAGCATGAGCAGAGATTTTGGCAAATTTTAAAGGTTCCATTATGGCTTCCCAATGGATATAGATCAAGCGCGGATTGTCGAAAAGCCAGTGATTATGAATGGCCGTAACTCTTATATCATGATTTGATAATAGGGTATTTAAGAATGTTCTAACCTCGGTTTGCTTAAAGAGAAACTCTCCTAAACAAAGTGCATTACCGTTGTTGTCCACATCCTCATAAGAAAACATCGCAAGAAGAACAGTAGGCGAATGCGTTATTCTACCCAAAACTTCTACCTGAATATCGTCACGCATTCTTTGAACAAGGCAGACGCCGCCAGGGTTATCGCTCTTCTCTGCCATTAATATTTCTGCAAATGTGTCACATTTGGAACTCATGATTATCCCCTTTCCCTTTTTAGTAAAGATATGTAGACGTATAGCTATTGTGTTACCGAATTAGATTTGAAAAAGTTGGGAAAGTCTGCGGTGTTAAGGAACGATATGAAAACTAAAAAGACAAGTAAATAATTGTTTGACAGCAAATCGAGGTGGAAGACAACCTTCTGGCGGAACTGCGCAAAGTAGCGGACAAAGGCTGATACGGGCAATAGGTGCCACGGGGACGGGGTTGTTGATATCCCTATACAGAATGGAGATTGTCAATAACCCGTCCTCGTGGCACTCCGTGGCATGTCTTTTGTATTCACATTAACCTGACTAGACTCCAGAAATAACTGCTAGCTGCATCTATTCGGACCTATTACAGAATTCAGATAGATCTATAGGTTTAGTGGCACTTATTGTCTGATTATTCGTTTTTTGTTGGTATGCTTCTTCTCCCCACTCGCCCAATCTTTTGAGAATAAAGAATAAATCCTGACTCAGTTCAGCCAATTCATATTCAACTCGCGGCGGGACTTCGTTGTATTGGCGCCGAATCACAAGTCCGTCAGCTTCCAATTCTTTCAGATTTTTAGAAAGCATTAAACTCGATATTCCATTCACTTTTCGTTGCAGGTCATTGAAACGAACAATCCTTTCATTTCCAATGTGCCAAAGAATCTGGAGTTTCCATTTTCCATTGATAATTTCCATGGCATAGTTGATCGAACATTTTTCCATTAATATAAGCCCCCCCATTACTTATATTCATATAAGTAAGTAAATAAATATTGCGTACTATTCATAAGTTAATTTACTTAATACAATATACTAAGTCAATAAAACCAGCAATTATATGGGGGGATATCAGATGCCCAAGGTAGTTATTTTTAATGGGAGTCCAAGGAAGAATGGATATACTTCTAAACTACTTAAAGAAGTCAAAAAAGGGGCAGAAGCCAATGGAGCAGAAACGATCACTTTTGACTTGAATAATTCCAGAATCAAGGGGTGCCAGGGATGCTACTACTGCAGAGAAAATGATGGTTGTGCAATCCAAGATTATCTGCAGCCTATGTACAAGGAGATCGCTCAAGCAGATGCGGTTGTTTTTGGTTCGCCGATATATTGTTATCAGATTTCCGGGCAGTCTAAAATCTGGTTGGATCGGACTTTTCCGATGATTAGCGGTACAACTTCGGCGGATTTCTCACCAAGACATCCGGGAAAGAAATTACTAACGGTTTATTCCCAGGGAAGTGCAGACGAAGATAAATTTATAGGAAATATCAGCCAGGTCAATGGCATTCTGACAGCATATGGTTGGGATCTTCTCGATAGCATTATATGCAGCGGTACGACTAATCCTGATTTTGAGCTTTCGCAAGAATTGTTGGAATTGGCTTTTCAAAATGGGCAGAATTTAATAAACTCCTGATCTTTATGACAAGGGTATGACAAGGGGACGGTTTGCCCTTGTCATGTATAAAGTAGCGGGCGGAAGGCCCGCTATTTTTATTATTCGGGTGCCCCTTTCGGGCTGCTGGGATTTACTGTATAATTGCCACAGTATTATATGATTGAATAAAGATATCACGCGTTTATCAACAATGTTATTACTGAGGTATCAAGTAATGAATAAATCAAATTTATGGACTAAAGATTTTATCAATGTTTTCTTTGTCAGTTTCTTTTTGGCTTTGAATTATTACCTGCTAATGGTTGTTATTTCGGTATATGCGATGGATACTTTCGCGTCTTCTCCCAGTAATGCCGGGCTTGCCTCCAGTATATTTGTAATCGGCGCACTAAGTGCACGTCTGTTTGTAGGCAAATGGAATCAACGGTTTGGTCAGAAGCGCTTGCTTTATGCAGGCTTGATTTTAAGCTTATTAATGAGCCTACTATATTTTGCAGTCAATAATATTATATTTCTTTTAATAGTAAGGTTTTTTCATGGTGTAGCTTTTGGTATTTCCAGCACTGTAATACTGACTATAGCATCTAATATTGTTCCCCGTGAAAGATTGGGTGAAGGACTGGGCTATTTTATGCTGAGTGTCACACTGGCAACAGCTATTGGTCCTTTTTTGGGTATGTTCCTTACCCAACACGGCAGCTATAGTATGATCTTTACGGTTTGTACAATTGCAGCGGTATTGGCTCTGCTTAATAACTTCTTTTTAACTGTCCCCAAAATAGCAATAACGAAAGAACAACGGGAGGAACTGAAAGGTTTTAAATTAAGTAATTTCTTTGAATATAGGGCCATTCCAATCGCCTTGGTTTGTATGTTAGCTTACGCTTGTTATTCAAGTATCCTGGCCTTCCTAACCGCATACGCCAAACAAGTTCATTTATTGAATGTAGCCAGTGCTTTTTTTGTTATATATGCTGCAGTAATCCTATTTTCCAGAACATTTACCGGTCGCTTGCTTGATACAAAGGGCGAAAATATCAACATGTATCCAGCATTTATAATATATTTAATAGGATTTATTATGCTCAGTCAGGCTAGTCATGGGTATAACATATTGCTGGCGGGGGCTTTTGTCGGGCTGGGATTTGGCACCATTCAATCCAGCTGTCAAGCTATCTGCGTTAAGGTAACTCCTCAGCACCGGTTAGGGTTAGCCAATTCGACGCTATATATATTCTTAGACACGGGAATAGCAGTGGGTCCCTATATATCCGGATTACTGATTCCTTCAATAGGTTACCGGGGATTATACCTGACCATGGCCGTAGTTACACTGGCAACCATGTTCTTATACTATCTTCTGCACGGAAACAAGGCAGGGCTTGCCACTGAGGAAAGTAGCAGATTAGCCGCTTAATTGCCATCTATTAGTACTGACTGCGCAGCCCGGGAAACTTCAGGAGATGCCCGATTTCACTGTGTTTGCGGGAAAAGGAGGATCAGTATGCGTAGAGCTCTGGTGGCCGGAGGAACCGGCCTGGTGGGTGGGGAGATATGGGGGACGACAGGAGAAGAGGCCCGGGGAAAAGATCGGCATTGCTGTTGGGAAGGCGGTTGGCTTCCTGCTGATCGGCCGCCTGAAAAAATACCGCAACATTAAGGCCGAAACGGTGGCCCGAGTGATGATATCCGCAGCCAAAGCCGATCTAGGCATTCAGCGAATCTTCGAATCCGACGAAATAGCGGCTTACCCCTGCTGATGCCTGGCATAACATGTATATTCAGATGATTTCATTACAACGTTATTTATAAGATCTAAAGGGGACTTAATTCTATGAAAGCAGTTGAGGAACAAATTATAGAAATCGTGAATCGTGAAACTAGGGCATGGGATACTCAGGATGTTGAATTGTTGTTGACCATATTTCACCCCGACATGGTATGGCCCTGGCCTAAAAACCCCCAATCACATGATCCAGTTGACTGGATTATGGACCAGGGCCGCTACAATTATGAACGCTGGAAGCGGGGCTGGCAAGAGCTTTTCGATACTCAAAGGCTGGTTCACAATAACCGGGAAATTGTTAAAATAGCTCTTTCTAATGAAGAAGATGGGGCCTTGGCTGTTGTCGATATCGATACCCTGTGGATTGATTCCGCAGGGAATCGCAATCATTGGAAGGGTCGAGTTGGCAAAGTCTACTCCCTAGTGGAGGGGGAATGGAAAATGACCATGCACATAGGAGTGCTTGATTATTCAAAGTAATTTCAATGAGTATCACGGGGACGGAAATATTACAGGGCAATTATAAGCTAATAGCTTGCGCATCGCAATACATTTTGCTATATTGGTGACAGAACAGGAGGTGTTCTCATGGCAAGAACATCAAACATATTTGCCCGTGTGGAACCGGAACTTAAAGAGCAGGCGGAGCTTGTTTTAGAGCAGCTTGGCATTCCGATGTCAAATGCCATCGGCATTTTCCTCAGGCAGGTTGTGCTTCAGCGGGGTATACCTTTTGAACTGAAGCTCCCGCAAAACCAGCCACTATCAGTCAGTATGCTTACCGAGGAACAATTCAATGCGGCGATAGAGAAAGGGTTGGATGATCTGATCGCCGGAAGGGTCGCTTCTGCGGAAAGTGTTGCTGAAAGAATGCGCCAGGACTAGACATATGCCACGGGGATGGGGTTGTTGATATTTTATAATTGGATCGTTGTCAGTAACTCCGTCCTCGTGGCATTTACGATCTAAGGGAGCATATAACTTTTATGTGAGGGGAGGCGGAACTATGCAGATATCGATTCAGGAACTTGAGGAACTTACCAGGAAAGCAGTGGCCAGCTACGGCTACCGGGATGAGGAAATAGAAATCATCAGCGATTGCATGCTGTTTGCACAGCTC
>JBLMZW010000154.1:0-8636 GCA_050259035.1 Chitinophagales bacterium
AAGTAACCAGATAAAATGACCAACGTCCAGGCTGAAAACCCCCATTACCGCTGCAAAAAAGGCCCCCCGTCGGGAACGCCCGGCAATATATCCCACGATACCTGCAACTATGGGGTAAACATAAATCGGGTCAATAAACATTTCTTCTGGATCGGCTCCTAAGACTCGTCCCGCAAAAAATAGTAAGAAAGCGGTAACTACCGCAGCCAATATTGCTCTTATCCATTCATAAGCTTTGCCCGCCCCAGCTAGAACGTAAATGGCCAGGATTACCGGTATGACACCTCCTAGGTTAATTGTCAATCGGCTAGTTATTGGTACATCAATGAAGCTGCCGACAATAATTGCGGCTATTACACCCAGAGCAGCTTTATCACTTAACCTCATCCTGTCCAGCACACGGTGCCCAATGCCGAAATAGATGAGAATAGAGACTACGAGTAAAGTGAGCATTCCTAGCGGAAATCTAGCCATGAATACCTTCCTTTCAGGTTTTAATATCATAGATAGATTTCCCCGATAGAGTTATAAAAATGTAATAGCCGGTTCTCTAATGAACCGGCTATTACTCTACAAATATGCAATAATAACCATCTGTTCTAAACATTATTTCTATTAGCCCATCTTCCAATGTCAATGCCTCTACAATTCAGCCACTTGGCTGTATCTCCCCGAATAATAAGTGGTAAGGTGAAAACATCTTCTAAATTAGCCGCTCCGGCCATGAGCGCCGCACATTTCATCTCATAGGCATAGCCCTCAACTACTCTCCGAAGTCCGCTCAAACCTGAGTCTAGCAATACTTTTAGAAAGAATCCTGCTACACCCACAATATCTGCCCCCAGAGACAATGCTTTCACCGCTTGCAGTCCGTCATTTATTCCCCCTGATGCTATTACCGTTATGGGGAAGTTCATGTCAGAGATCTCGCTAAGTGAGACAGATGTCGGTATTCCCCAGGACAAGAATTCGGGATTTAGGAGGCCCCCTCGTTTTAGTTCAATTGCCATAAAATTGGTTCCCCCGTGTCCACCCACATCTATAAACCTGACACCAGCATCATAAAGTCTTTGTCCAGCCTCACGGCTTATCCCAAAGCCTACCTCTTTTGCAATTACCGGAACCGGAGATACTTCCATGATCTCCTTAATATTATCCAATAAACCTCGAAAACAACGATCCCCCTCAACCATAGCCAATTCTTGTGCGGTATTTAGATGTAGCTGCAACCCGTCCGCTTCGATCATCTCCACAGCCCGTAATGCCTCTGCAGGTTGGGTTGAAGCCGATACATTAGCTAAAACCACACCATCCGGATTGACCTTCCGCACCACTTTAAAACTGCTTACAGTAAAGGGATCATTTAGGGCTATCGTTTGGGAACCCACAGCCAGACCGATGTTCATTGCCCCTGCAACCTCAGCTAAATTCCGGTTAATTTCAACAGCTTCTTCTATTCCGCCTGTCATGGCGTTAATTATTAAAGGGATAGATAACTCCTTGCCTAAGAAAGGAGCCTTTAAATTAACCTCTTTTAGATCAAGTTCCGGGACGGCCTGGTGAATTAATACAACATCTTCCAAACCGTTGGAAAACTTCAGGTCATCCATATTGAGCGCCAGATTAATATGCTCCATTTTGCGTCTGCTTCGTATCATATAACTCTTCTCGCCATCTCTTGAGCTTTACGCAGGTCATCACGATTGTTGACATTATAAAATAGCACATTCGGATCACCAAATTTCTTTATCGTCTCTTCCTGTATATATAGAATATCGAGTAATTCATAAACCCTGCTAATCTTCAAGTGCCCTTGTTTTAACTCCCTTTCAATGACCTGGAGGCATTTTCTCTGGTATACAGCGAACAGGGGCTCCATGTTATTTCCGATTATCGGCACAACGACATCAGATTCCCCCGCAACCTCTATCATGTACTTCGCCATATCCATGTTAAGAAAAGGCATGTCACAGGCAACGGTTAGAATGATATTGTTTGAAGTGTGAATTAATCCAGAATGAACACCAGACAGTGGCCCCTTGCCCGGAATAATATCTGTAACTACCCGGACTTTATCATTACTATATTTTACATATTCCTGGGGTTCGTTAGTGACAATAATTACTTCATCTAATTCGGCAGTTAGCTTGCCTAAAACATTATCAATGATTCTCTTTCCATTGATTTCAATAAATGCTTTGTTGCTTTGCATACGAGTGCTGCGCCCTCCGGCCAGCACTACGCCAGTAACATTCACGATGATATCACCCCATACCAGGATTTTAACAATAAAATTCACTGGTTTGCTTGGTCTTATCGTTGGTTCAACAAAAAAGCTGCCAACTGGCAGCTTTATATCCCTCAGCCGGTTCCAGCCTGTCCGCATCCGGCACAACTGTCAGGCAGTTTAGATCTGACAGGGACTAAAGATTTCCCTCCCGGCGAATAAAACGGAGAGAGAAGCTGCCTAACTTTGGCATGATCACATTCAGGACATCTTACTTTATCTTTATCAGCGTTCGATACCCGAATATTAAATACATGCCCACATTTCTCGCATTTAAAATCAAAGAACGGCAATCTGCCTGACCTCCCTGACTTCCTTATTTTTTTTAAATTTCCTGATTGTTTGGTTGGATCGACTCTTCGAAAGAACTCATGGAATTCGTTGGTTCTCCTTGTTGGTTATCTATATACTCCCTCGTAAATTTATCGTCCGCACCTTCATCGGCCTCCTTTATACTGAGGCCAATTCTTCTTTTTTCCGGATCCAGACCGATTACTTTAACCTTAACTATCTGTTCAACCTTAACAACATCTTCAGTATTAACCACTCTGCGATTTGCCAGCTGGGATATATGAACCAACCCATCTACCCCCGGTCGAAGTTCTACAAAAGCTCCAAAGGCAGCAAGGCGTACCACCTTGCCTTCTACAATACTACCAACGGGGAATTCTTCCAGGGCTGTTTCCCATGGGCTCTTCAATACTCTCTTACGACTAAGAGATACCCTTTCGGTCTCCGGGTTGGCGTTTAAAACGTATACTTCAATTTCCTGACCCTCATCTAGAACATCACTTGGTTTATTTATACGAATATGATCAATTTCAGAAATATGCAAAAGGCCTTCGAATCCGCCCAGATCAATAAATGCCCCGTAATCAGTCAGCCTTTTAACCTTCCCAGTTCGAACCTGTCCCTCAACTATTTCATCCCAGAATTTCTGTTTACCAGCTTCCTTTTCCGCTTCTAAAAGTTTGCGTCTGGATACTACCACCTGAGATCCGCGCCGTTTGTTACGATTGAACTCCAGTATCCTGTATTCCAAATCCTGTCCAATATAATTTTCAAGATCTTTTACATAACCATCCTCTACTTGAGATGCCGGCAGGAACCCTACAACTCCCAGGTCAACCAACAGTCCTCCCTTAACCAATTTCAAAACCGTTCCACGAACAATACTATCCGCATTGAACGCTTCCTGCAATTCATCCAAAACCTTTTCTTGATCAACACGGCGTTTGGACAGTAATATTGTTCCATCATCATCCCATCGAAGCACCAGGACTTTAACCTCATCTCCAACTTTGACAACTTCTTTGGGAGAGCTTATATCATGAGTTGATAGTTCTCTTAGCGGAATAATGCCTTCTGACTTTCCGCCGACATCTACCATAACCTCATCATTATTAATTTGTATTATTGTACCCTTGATGATGGTCCCTCTTTCAACCTCTTTCATTGTTTCGGCCATTTCAGCCTCTAACTGGGCAAAAGAGGCTTCCCTAACGGTGGTTGCGGAATCATTATCATTCGCCTTGTTTAACTCTAACTCCGCTTCATCTGTGGTAATATGGGCTGCGTTTGCATCAATTTCCGACATCCAATCTACTACCTCCTTAATTAGCCAATCCGGCGTCGAGGCGCCCGCCGTGACACCAACCCTATCAATCCCACTAAACCATCTTCGTTCAAGATCCTTTATACTTTCGATATGATAGGTGGTCACTCCGCACGCTTCACAGACCTTTACTAGGGACCTGGTGTTGGAACTTGAATGATCGCCAATTACCACCATCAAGTCGACATTTCGAGCCAGTTTAGCAGACATCGCCTGCCTTTTGGCTGTCGACCCACATATTGTATTATGGGCCCTGATTTCTCGCGTATGTGAAACCAGTTCCGCTACCACCTGATGGTATTCGACTGTTCTTTTGGTAGTCTGGCTGACTACCGCCACCTTTTCAAACCATGGCAGGTTGTCTACATCTTCCGAAGCGGAGACAACCATAGCCCCCGGTCCCGCCCAACCGAGAATTCCCTTAACTTCCGGGTGTTCCTTGTCGCCCACGATCACTACCCGGTAGCCTTCCTCGGCCATTTTCCTGGCCTTGTCCTGTACCTTCTTGACCAGAGGACAGGTCGCATCGATGATAGCTAGTCCCTTATCTCTGGCCAACGATAAAACATCAGGAGTTACGCCGTGTGCCCTAATTATAATTCCACCAGTATCAATACTGGCTAAGTCCTCAATTAATTCAATGCCCTTATTGGATAATTCTTTAGTAACCCTCTGGTTATGCACAAGTGGGCCCAAAGTATACCAATTCCCACCTGAAGCAGGAGCATTCAACGCCATCTCAAGGGCTCTTTTCACCCCGTAGCAAAACCCGGCATTTTCAGCAATTAATACCTGCAAGATATACACCCCATCGGATCTTTTATATACTTCTAATTAAACAAGTAAAAATCCTGCCTTACCGTTGCAAAAGATTCATAATTCTACCCATTATATCCCTGCTTATTTCTTCCAGTACTGTTGTATTTACCTTGGTCCCATAATCTTTATAGTCTACCGGATCACCATAAATAATTTTCACTGGTGAAAACCAACTAAGGGGAAACACCTTCTTGGTACCGATACATGCTACCGGAACTACCAATGCTTGTGTTTTCATAGCAAAGAGTGCAATGCCATGGTGTGGTTTGGAAATCTCCCCTGTCTTACTGCGAGTGCCTTCAGGAAAGAGACCAAGAACCTCTCCATTTTCGAGAACCTCAAGGCCCATTCTAAGAGCCTTTCTGTCCGGCACGCCCCGCTTTACAGGGAAAGCATTAATACTTTCAAAAAACTTGGCCAATATTTTGTTTTCCCAGAACTCATCCTTGGCCATATAATGAATCGGTCGTTTTAGATAGGCTGCAATTACTACCGGATCCCACCCACTGGCATGATTAGCTGCGACAATAACTGGTCCCGACATCGGAAACTTTTCCAGACCCTCGGTCTTAACCCGTCCTAGAAAAAACAAAAAGCGGGCAATCCATCTTAATACCCTGTAAACCAATCCTATGCTCCCCCCCGAATAACCTGGATAACCTTACTTAGGACCTCTTCACTTGATAGTTCACTGGTATCAATTAATACTGAATCCGGTGTCACTTTTAAAGCGCCTACTTTACGTTCACTATCCATCTGATCTCTATTCTTTATCTCATTTCTAAGCGAATCCATGTCAACCTGGTATCCTTTGGCTTCAAGCTCCTGAGCTCTTCTTCGTGTCCTTTCCTCAATTGAAGCCGTAAGGAAAAACTTGTGTTCTGCATCGGGCAAGACGCAATGGGTATATCCCGCCCATCCATCACCACATCACAACTTCGGGCCAAATCCTGTTGTTGTGCTACCATTATCTGGCGCACCCCTTCGTCTTCCGCCACTGTGGATACCAATCGCGATACTTCAGGGCTTCTGATATCGTCGGTAATATCCTGTGCGTCACAAAAAACCAATAACCCATTCGAACCGGGACTTAGGCTTATACTGGTTCTTAGAGCCAGATCTCTTAAAAGAACCTTATCTTTAATATCAATCTTCTCTTTTAAAACCTTCCAGGCTAATGCCCTATACATGGCACCCGTATCTATGTAGAGGATACCAAGTTTTTCTGCTATTTTTCTGGCGACTGTGCTTTTTCCAGCACCAGCAGGGCCATCGATGGCTACCTTCATAATTTATATCCCTACCTCGTTCACATTCGTAACTATTTTAGCATACACCTCGAAAAAAATAATGCGGAATAAATCTTCTGGTAGTATCACTCCATTATTACGTTCACTGAGTTCAAACCCTTATTGATGAATTATGGGGATTAATAAGAAAGGATTTATCACACCAGACGTGTACAAAAAGGTTTCCTAGTTATCTTGGCAATCACCTGACAAGAAAAGATAAATCACGGGTAAAGGAAGGATATGAGATATTCACGCATTGAAAACCTTCTACCACTACAGGTTTTTCAGCGACCAGTCCCGCTACGGCGCTTGCCATAGCTATTCTGTGGTCCTCTCCTGAATCCACTGCAACACCTCCCGGGATCTTACCCTCACCATAAACACTAAATCCGTCTTCAAATTCCTCAACCTTAACACCCAAGGCGGTCAAAGTCTTAACTATCATTGCTATACGATCCGATTCTTTAGACCTCAGTTCTTGAGCGTTACGGACTACCGATTTACCTGTTGCTTTAGCCATAGCAACAGTAAGAACCGGAATTTCATCAATCAGACGCGGAATCATCTCACCCCTTATTTCACAAGGCTTTATTTCGGAAGACTTTACTATAATATCGGCAACTGGTTCTCCTCCAGTTTGTCGGTAATTTTCCAACCCAATGTTTGCTCCCATGCCTTGCAGCACTTCCAAAATGCCAATCCTGGTTGGGTTTATTCCGACATTTCTTAATTGGATTTCCGACCCCGATATTAATGAGCCTGCAATCATCCAGAAAGCAGCTGATGAAATATCACCAGGTATGATCCATTCCTGAGCTGCAAGCCGACTAGGCTCAATTTCTGTTTTTCTTGGAGCAACAGTTATTCGCGCCCCCATGCTTGATAACATTCTTTCTGTATGGTCCCTGGAAGGATAGTCCTCAATTACAGATGTACGTCCCTGTGCTCCCAGGCCAGCCAATAACACGGCGGATTTTACTTGAGCACTTGCCACAGGCAGTTGGTATTGAATAGCTTTCAAGTTGCCTCCCCTTATCACTAGTGGTGCCAAACTACCGTTTTCTCGCCCGTTGATCTCAGCCCCCATTTGCCGGAGGGGTATAATAATTCTTTTCATTGGGCGCCGGCGTAAGCTTTTGTCACCTGTAAATATAGTCTGAAACGGAAGAGATGCTGCTAGGCCTGCCACCAGGCGCATAGTAGTTCCTGAATTTCCACAATCCAACACGTCATCGGGTTCCATGAGGGAATCAAGCCCCTGTCCGTGAACGGTTATCCGATTATCCGTTTCCTTAATCTTAACCCCCAAAGATCTGATTACTTTAATTGTTGAGGATACATCGGCAGCCTTAAGAAGGTTTTCGATTGAACTTTTCCCTACTGCCAAAGCACCAAGAATTACAGCCCGGTGTGATATAGATTTGTCAGGCGGAACCTCTATCTCTCCTTTTAAAGGCTTTGATGGGGCAAATTCGATTTTAATAGTAATCCCTCCCTGAGTCATTTCAACCAAGCCCGTACTCCGTTTTCCTTTAATGCTTTGACGGCTTTCTGCCCTTCTTCTTCTGTTGCCACCCCCAGGCGTATTGTTCCCCCGTCACCTTCTCTTACCCTGAGGATTTCAATATCAGCTATATTTACACCACAATTCCCCAACCAACTTCCCAGGTCCCCTATAACCCCTGGGCGGTCAGGAACAATGCAGATGACATCCTGACTGGAAGGTATGAGCCCCTTCCGTCTTGCCGGCAAAGAATCCCTTAGTTGACGACCGGTTTCGAGAAAAAGCCGAATTTTATCATTCTCTCCCCCTACCACCGAATCCCTAATCTCCTGTATTTGATCAATAAACTTATCGAGATATGCAGCCAGGAAACGCCGGTTAGAAAGTAGAATACCCGTCCATAAATCCGGATCGCCGCTGGCAATCCGAGTTGTGTCTCTAAATCCTCCTGCTGCAAGAGACAAGTACTTTTCCTCTTTTTCAAGCATCGCCACCAGGCTGCATGCTACAACATGCGGCAAATGGCTTACCGCCGCCACCACCCGATCATGTTCCGCGGCGTCCATTATCATAACATATGCTCCGGTTAGCTTTATCAACTCCGAAGTAATCTTAATAACCTCATCCGAACATTGTCTGCTTGGGGTTAACACATAAACCGCATTTTCAAACAGGTAGCGATCGGCACCGCTTATGCCCTGTTGTTCTGAGCCAGCCATAGGATGCCCACCCAGGCCAAAAACTTTTGAAGGTAGTTGATTAAAAACATCAATTATACTTTGTTTTGAACTACCTACATCAGTAAGTATACATCCAGACTTGCAATAATTTATAACCTGGGAAACCAAGCCCGGAGTTACATCCATAGGTGTACAGAAAAATATGAAATCGGATTCAGCCGCGATCTTTTGTAATGATCCCGCTTGATGAATACATCCCATATCAATAGCTTTTTTCTCAACATCAGCATCCTTATCAAGGCCCAAGACAAATAGATCATCATCTGCATTTACCAGAGCCAATCCCAGGCTACCCCCGATTAGGCCTAGTCCAATAATGCCTATGGTCTGCATATAGATATTCACCTTCCATTATGCAAACGGTTTACGTTTAAAACTA
>JBLMZW010000155.1:0-4452 GCA_050259035.1 Chitinophagales bacterium
ATAAGAGGGCCTAAGCCGTCCAGGCTCCCTATTGATTGAATACCTACCAGGTGGTTGTTCTGGATTAAGAACCTATAGTATCCGCCCCGGTATTCCACTTCCCTTACCTGGTGGTCAGGAGCCAGATCATCTTCCCTTAAACCGGCGGCTGCTATGGGCAACCCATATAACTCTTCGACAATCACGTTAAAAGCACCGGGGTATTCCGTCTTTAACCCCAGACAGTTCAGGGCTGCTACATACCCTTGGGCTTTGGCGCTGGGCCAGAGCAAGCTCAAGACCGGTTTCCCGGTTAAAAGGTCCTGGCATTCAATACAATCGCCGCAGGCCCATATATTTTCCCTGCTGGTTTGCATGTAAGTGTTAACAACGATTCCGCCCAGGCTGCCTATCTTTAAACCTGCTAAAGCTGCCAGCTCAGTGTTCTGCTTAACTCCCGCGGCCCAGATTACGGTATCGCAATCCAAAACCCGCTTATTGGTTACCAGCGCTTCAATATCATTGACTCCCTTGACCTCTAGGGATTTTTCCTCGGTGTATATCGTGACGCCGTGTCTCTCTAGAATACTCCTAGCCATGCTGGAAGGATAACGGTCCAATAAACGTGGCATTATGCGATCCTGCATTTCAACGATGCTGACTTCACAACCTCTTATCTCTAAAGCTTCGGCCACTTCTACCCCGATATTTCCTGAACCCACTACCACAACCTTTCGGGGCTGCCGCAACAGTATCTGATCAATGTCAGCTACGGTTTTTACAACAAAGTTACCCGGTAAGGAGCTTCCTGGAACAGGAGGCAGCAGGGGTCTGCTTCCGGTAGCCAAGATAAGCTGGTCATACCGCCATATATGTCCATCTACCCACAATTCATTTTTCAAGGGGTCTATATCATTTACCCTACAGCCCAGGTGTAATGAAATATTTTCACGCTCGTAGCAGGAATGGTCCTTTATGAACAACTGCTGACGAGGGATCCAACCAGCCAAATAATCGGGTAAGGCACAGGCTGAGTAGAAATTCATTTCCTCCTGGCCCAGAATCGTAATTTCCGCCTCGGCGTCCTTTACCCGCAAGGTCTGGGCTGCCTGGTTGCCAGCTGCTCCGTTTCCCACAATAATTACCCGCATTAACGCCCCTCCTTAAGGAAAGAACCCTCTAACCTTAAGCCGAATTCCAGGTCCTGCTCCAACTGCTTTTGGCGGCGTTGCTCCATATCCTCATAAATATCAATAAAGCGTAGGGCTCCAGTGGGGCAGTACTCAACGCAGGTTGGGCTGCCGTCACAAAGGTCGCAGTTAACAACCTTCTCTAAAATATAATCAAAAGTACCCGCTTCAAATGGGCAGCTTATTTCACAGGCCCGACAGCCGATACAGGTTTCCAGGTTCCTCTTAACCAACTGGCTGTCTGAATCCAGGTATATTACATTCATCAAACAGGCCGCTACACAGGGGGCTTCCTGACAATGGGCACATGTTATTGCCGCCTCCAACTTTCTGCCTTTATCACTTCTTGGCTTGATCCGTCCCAGAGCCGGATCCCATTGGCCGCAGTGATGAACAGCACAGACCAGGGCGCAAAAACCGCATCCGGTGCAGAGATCAGTGTTAACCATTAAGCGTCGCTTTTCCATGGCCATTTCCCCCCCGGGCCTTTCTTTTATTCCAGCCCCAATCGCTGCAGGGTTTCAGGCAATGGGCGGCCAGTGGCCGGATCCCATCCCCTGGCCGTAAAATATTGGCCTAAGACAGATTGGACTTTTTCCTCGTTAAGCACATTATCCGACTGAGCTTCCTGATAAAAACGGCACGGGAATTTAAAGTCTTTAATATCTTCTCCTTCTCGGAGATTAAAAAGCTTCATCAGATTCCATGATCGTTCCGCACTCTCCATAAGCTCATCGGGGCTTATTCTAATTCCGGTGGCTGCGGTATAAGCATCGGCCAGAACGGAAGGACCCACTTTCTCCATTACTGGAGGACGAATGCAAACCCCTATCGAATTATAGAGGTTGATCAGGTCCTCGGCCCATTTGGACATGACCGGAATATCTACCGTATCCTCTTCCAAATCAATAGCCTGAGATTTCAGTCTCTCCGGCATATCCAGAAGGTCATACATGGGCTTCTTGTAACCGAAACGCTCTTTCTGATAATCATGCCGGTTTTCATTAAAACGGAGGTTTTCTACCGGGTTGCGGCAGCGCAGGTGGTCGCCGCCGCGGATATTGGTCAAGATACCCAGGGTCCAGGTGCTCCAGCGCCCCCGGGGGTCAATCATAGGCATTTCCAAACCTTTCAAATGCATGGCGTATTGGTCGGCCCCTGCCCAATGCCGGGCAGCACGTTTGGTTCCTTCAGCCAGAATATCGCCAATACCCTGACGCAGAACAATATCATTCAGCAGGGCGAACGCTGCATCATCATCTCCGAAATGCAGTTCATAGCCCAAATCTTCTTTAGAGATAAAACCTTTTTCGTACAGCTCCATAGCAAAAGCAATTGTGCTGCCTGCTCCCACCAGATCCACTCCGTAGCGCTGGCATAGTTCGAAGGCCTTAATGGTGGCTTCAGTATCTAACCCCACATTAGAAGAGAAAGAAACCGTTGGTGTAATCTCCAGAGCCTTTACCCGTAATCCCGCATATTTTCCCTCGGTAATTTCCGCCATATGGCCGCAGGCTATGATGCATGACTGACAGGCCACATGATTGCGGCCGTAGACATCTACAATCTGCTTTCCTGCTTTTTGCTTCCAATCGGGTAAGGTATTACGGGAAAAATTATGGGTGGAAAGAGCGTTAAATTGCCCGTAAGGAATGGTGGCATTCATTGTGCCATAACTGCAAAATGGCTGGTATGAACCCGCTGATTTAATCAGGGCCTGGCCTCGGGAAGCTGTCTCTAGAAGAGCCCTCGGGTCGGCCGGAACAATGGGCTTAGTTCCTCGCACCACAATGGCCTTTAGCCTTTTCGAGCCCATTACGGCTCCCATCCCGGTGCGGCCAAATCCATCGTAATATCCGTTTTCAATACTGGCGAAGCGCACCAGGTTTTCTCCGCCCTGGCCGATCAGTACTACCTCGGCTCCATAATGCCGTTTCTTTAGAAGGTCTATACTATCCCAGGCATCTTTGCCCCATATAAAGGACGCATCCCTGAGTTCTGCTTTATCATCTTCCAACAACAGATATACTGGTTTTTCGGCCTGCCCCTTAAAAATCAGGGCATCATATCCGGCTCCTTTAACGTGTAATCCGAAAAAGGCCCCGGAGTTTGAAGTTCCATACCTGCCGGTCAGTGGTGATTTGGCTGAGACTTCCGTCCGCGAAGCGGTGGGGAAAGGAGTACCTACCAGAGTTCCCACACCAAAAACCAGAACATTATCTGGACCGAGCGGATCAGCTCCAGCCGGGACTTCGTCGTATAATATACGAGCATTAAAACCAATGCCCCCGATATACTGCCGGGCCAATTCCGGATCGACTATCCGGTCACGGATCTCTCCTCTACCCAAATGCACTTCCAGCATCTTACCAGCGTAGCCGTACATTAGCTCTTCCTCCCCCAACGCCGATTTATATAGAAAGTTGCATAAAGCACCGAGGTCTTTGGATAAGTCAATTACTATACCTTTATGTAGCCACGGATGGAAAGAACAAACGAGTTTAACCCTTTGCCAATAGGAGAATTATTTTATGGTAATGTTTAAAGATCATAAAAATAGTTTGCATACCAATTATATCACATAATGGCCGAAGCGCAGTACGAGTGTTGTGTTGTGAAATTATACCCTTTACGGCCCCGGCGGACTTGCCAGCGGACTCAGGTCGATGGTATTTACTGTAAGGGACAAACATACATTGATTCATAATGTAATTTCGCGGGGTAAAGCCCATGCCAAAACGCGCCTTTATATACGGTGCTGCACTTCTCTTAGGGGCTAATATTTTTAACCGTATTCTGGGTTTCATCTATCAATACCTGATCATGACCCATATAGGCGGGGAAGCTTATGGGCTATACGCCATGGCGTTTCCTGTCTATATGTTCGCCCTGGTACTGACAACGGCCGGCATTCCAATCGCGGTGGCTAAATTAGTTTCGGAAGAAGCAGCCCTGGGCCATTATCGACAGGCTAAAGCAATATTTCGTCTGGCTTTAACCATTCTCAGCATATCGGGAATCGTAGTCACAATCGTCCTATATACTTTAACTGTTTCAATGTCCGGGAGACTATTCTCAGATGCACGGGTGGTGCCAGTCTTATTAATATGTACCCCGGCGGTTTTCATCGTCTCAATATCTTCCGCTTTCCGAGGCTATTTTCAGGGGCTCCAGAATATGCTTCCCGGGGCCCTCAGTCAAACCCTGGAGCAGGTAACTCGGGTGGCCTGTGGTTTCACTATCTCCCTATATTTACTGCCGCGTGGAATTATCTGGGCTGCCT
>JBLMZW010000156.1:0-9425 GCA_050259035.1 Chitinophagales bacterium
AGGTTGGCCCTTATGGAATTAACAATGTTCAAACAATGGAAGAATTGAAAAAGTGGGCAAGAATCAACCATTTATTTAACGATGAATCTATAATACTTGGAATTGCCCGGGATAATCCTGAGACTACTAAACCTGAAAACTGCCGTTATGATACCTGCATTGTTGTTTCAAGCGAATATTCAATGGCTGACAGCTATGTAAGAGAAGGTAATATTACTGGCGGGAAATATGCTGTTTTTAAAATCAACCATACCGCAGAAGCAGTTCAGAAGGCATGGGTTGATATTTTTCCGGAATTATTAAGACAAGGATTTCAATTTGATGAAGCAAGACCTATCATCGAAAGGTATATAGTCCACATGGTTAATAATCATTATTGTGAAATTTGTGTACCCATATATTAGAGTCTTTTATACCATGACGCATGTTCTACAATCTTGCGAAACCATCTCTCACTTTGGGTATGCCCTCTTGAGTCATAATTGAAAGGAATAATTCCTATTGAGGTCTAGGGCCAGGTTGGGGTATAGGTTTTCAACCTATTTTGTGTCAGCCAGGCTGTTCACTCCTGCCAATACGTCCTTATGCAAAATGCGTTGCATTTTTTCAGGTTCTTCAAATAACGGGCTGTGAGCAGATTGTTCGAAGGTATAAAATCCCTTCGAGGGCGCTTGCAGCTCTTCAAAATAGTTCTTTGCCAGAGTGTAGCTGCAAGTGTAATCGTATATGCCGTGAACAAAATAGACCGGAATATCTAGTTTCGGAACCTTAGCGGTTAAGTCTGTTGCAATCATCTGATTCCACATATCGGTGGAATGATCAGACCACTTGCCGCGCCATATATTTATCTTTTCACTTAATGTGTAATCCGGACATTTCCACGAAGGTAAAAAGATACCGCTAACCACGGAGTTCATGTTGTGCATCGTGCCAATGCCAAGCTCGTGCATCGTTTCATCACGCAGGGAACGATATGAATTTGGCACAGTGTTCATCTCAGTAATAGGAAACTTTTTGAGTCTTCGCACCATTGTTTTATTTCCGGCTATTGTATACTGTTCCATCATATATTTGTATGCCAGTTTTTCCGATTCTAGCGGTCGTGATGTCTGACCCACGCCGATATAGGCTTCGTATTTTTCCGGTGCTCGTGCCGCCGCCTGGATTCCAATAAAAGACCCCCACGAATGTGCCATGAGATAAACCTTTTCCTGACCAAAGCGCTTGCGGAGGTAATTCGTTACCTCGATTGTGTCAGATATCAATTGCTCGTCGGTAATGGCCGCGGACGGAATGTCAGGGCTATAGGAAAGTCCGGCGCCGCGCTGCTCCCAGTAACAGACGGTAAAGTGGTCCTCAAGGCCGGCAGGGTAATTCCGGGCAAGGAAGTACTCAGGCATGCCAGGTCCCCCGTGAACGAAAAGCAGCACCGGGTTGGTTTGGTTCTTGCTCTTGATGAACATCCCCTGCTCCACCCCGTTGATATCGACATAGATTTTTTCAGAGATACTGCCTTTCAATACTTTTCCGTTCTCGTCGAGAAACGGTTCTGGCTTACCCGGGCTCCATGCCAGCAGTATACCAGCCAGAATGAGCATACAGGCCAGGAAAACAGAAAGCATAATTAGCATGATATGTACCGCCCTTCGTGTAAATGATTGATGAGAAAGAATCTTGATATTATTTCCTGCCAATTTTAATCCTCCTCATATGAAGACTATACTTCCACTACGTGGTCTTTCGGGACATATTCCATATCGACAAAAAATTAAACACTAAAGCCGTTCCTAAAAGTACAGCAACGCATTCCAGTGTTGTGACTTGATATCAGAAATAAGTTTATAATTTCATTATTTATTTCACTGCATCTAATAATGATTTGATCATCTTGTCCCTCTGAAATATCTTCAATAATTATCTTCAGCCAGGACTCATCCTACGTTCGTTCAGATAATCGTTTCTATCCTTTGACTTGCCCGACAGTATGGCTTAAGGCCCCATTATCGTAAAACACCGGGTTAAACACTGACATATGCTCCGGCAAACCAGAAAACATAGGTTGCTATAAAGGTCGTAACGAAATAGCGTTTGGGGTTGTACTGATAGTTTGAAATCATTTTCCCACTCCCTTTTTTAATATAACAAAGATTTAGATATATTCAGTTATAGTGCCCTTCCCGTTAAAATAAACCAGATCGCCGTCCTTATAATTCCAAATCGCCTGAAAAACCGTGGGTTTTTTAATGCCGTTTATTTCCCTAAATTCTTTACAGACCACTGACCATTTTACTTTTTCACTTGTACCGTCTGTTGAAACAGCTTCCCTGTCATCAGTCGTAAAGGAAAGCATTTCCCCTTTTTCGTTAAACGTAAAGATGCCACTGGCAGAAACCCCGTAATAATTTATAGTTGCTTTAGCATGCAGATCGTCGACAGCTTCCCAAACAATATAATCCTGCAAAGCTGCATTGGGAACCAGAAGACTTTCTGATAAGAACGTGACCAGGCTCGATTTATCCATGACTCTTCCAGTCTGGTGAAATAATGTGAACTGCTTTGCTATGATACCCTTCATGGAACCTGCCCCATCGATGTATGAATCCAAACCTTCAAAAGGAATTCCGTACATGCGGCTGTCAACATAAGCTACTCGGTTTGGTTTATTAACAAAGTTATATTGGGTGTAATCGATCTTTTTTGTGGGTTTATTCTTGCCGAACGAAAAATCAACATCCTGATATACAATTTTTATGTGGGACATTTTTGGCATACCAATATAGCCACAATATCTGAAATACTGCTGAACCGGCAGCGGCAAACCAGCAATATCCTCTTCCTTGAACGTATCTTCCACGTGGCTGGTTTTTGCAATTAAGTCATTTACTATCGCGTTAAATTCCGTTTTAGTATTTGAACACGGCATCCGAAAAAATATAGCTATAATTCCTAATACAATCAGCAGAATTCCAGTAATCATTCTTTTCGTGCTCCTGTTCTTCATATCAATTCTCCTGTCCGCCGATTATGGCCAAGATCTTCTATGATGTTTTTACTTTCGGAATCAATCATTGTTCATCATCCCTTCAATATTTTTATCCAGCCTGATCAATCCTTCATAGACATCACGGATTAATTCGGCGTCAAATCCGATAAAAAGATTTTCCAGGAATTCTAGTTCCTTTAGGCTTCGACTGGCAAAATACTCGGTGCACTTTTGAGTTAAGGTAATTCTTAAGGCCCTCGCATCATTCTTATCCTTTGCTACCGTGACATATCCTCTTTCATGCAAAGCGGCTGCAATTCGTTTGGCGTTTTGCCGGGAATACCCGACATGGTTTGCCACTTCACTCACGGTAGGCGGATCGTCAAATTTTGAAACGCCTATGATAAAAAGCCATTGTTTAATAGTAATGTTTTCATCAAATGCGTCCCCCAGTACCTGCAGTTTGTTGGCCAGTGCAAACATCGCACCGAAGATGTAAGCCTTTTGTTCCAATTCGTTCATATTAATACCCCCACAACATAAAGGTAACATGTTGCTTATATGATACGTAACATGTTGCCTTTATGTCAACCATTATTGAATATTTATTCTCTACTTCAGCAACCCCAGGGAATTCTGGCCCTATTGACTCCCAATCTCTAACAATCTACTATTTAATTAACCAGTTAGTTAAACGATTTTATTGGGGGATTACTATGCCGAAAAATCATGAAAACGACACTTCTGACAGCCGCAAGAAGATCCTGCAAGCAGCCGAAGAAGTTTTTAGTGAAAAGGGGTTTGATGGAGCCAGAGTTGACGAAATCGCACGGCGTTCGGGGGTTAACAAGGCGCTGCTATATTATTACTTCCAGAACAAAGAGAGTATTCTCGATGAACTGCGGCGCCGCAGTATGGAGGATATGATACATTCTCGGGAGCAATTGCTCGGGCACCTGGAACAGCCTACTTTTGCTGATCTCGTTATGAGCTTTCAAATGTCGCGGGATTTTTTAGAAAATCACCGTGCCGCATTGAATGTAGTGCTGCTGGAAGCGTTTAAACAGGATTCCAAGATGTCGCTTCCGGAATTTCTGACACCAGTGCTTGATAATGTCATGTCTTTAATTGACCGTTGGGGCCAATCCCAGGTTGACCGCAGTAAAACAATGCTGGAAATACTGTACTTTGTACTTATACCTAATATTCTGTTTGCCGTAACCGGTGATCAGTCGGCATCGGTGGTCGGGCTTAGCGCTGATGGTGCTCGTGATGCTTTTACCGAGCTGCTGCGCAAAAGAGCTATGGAGTTCTTCGATGAGGCATGAGATCAACTAAATTAGCTTCAATGCTTTTAACTAACTGGTTGGTTAGACTTTTTCAAACATTTCGCGGGGAGGGAAAATAGTGAACGATTATGATGTAATTGTGGTGGGTTCTGGAATCGGTGGATTAACTGGAGCGGCCGTACTGTCTCAGGCTGGACAGCGGGTCCTGGTATTGGAGCGGAATAATGTTCCCGGGGGATATGCCCAGACCTTTATACGAGGGCGATTTGAGTTTGATGCTTCCATGCACTGGCTATCCGGTATGGGTGAACCAGGTAATCGCGGTCCGCTAGGTATACTATTTGACAAACTAGGGGTTAGCCAGCGGCTGCACCTGATACCCAGCCATGAGTTTATTCACTGTGTTACTCCTCAAATAGACATCACGCTGCCCTTTGGCGTGGAGGCGGCCAGAAACCATCTATGTGAGGAGTTCCCTTCCGAAAGAAATAGCATCACTAAGTTGTTTACTGAACTTTCCGAGATTTGGCGCGAACAGGCAACTCTGCCGCAAGGCCAGATCCCCTTCGACGTTGATCGGCATCGTACTTTGATTAAGTATCAAGGGCGCAGTGTGGCTGAAGTCTTTAAAGAATACTTTAGTGATCCTCGGCTTAAAATGGTTTTAGCCCAGGCGGGGAATTACTTTGCCCAGCCCTTCACCCGAGTGGCCTTCGCCGATTATGCTCAAGTCCTGGGCATGTTTCTGAATTATGGCGCGTCTCTGATCACCGGCAAGTCTCAGGCCCTTTCCCAGAGTTTAACCGACGTTATCATGGAAAATGGCGGTGATGTTTGGCTCAATAACGGAGTGTCCCGGATTCTGGTCGGGGAAAAGGGGATTCGCGGGGTAATAACGGAACAAGGGCAAGAAATCAGCTGCAGTTATGTACTTTCCAATGCTGACCCGGTTCACACCTGTTTTAACCTGATCGGCGCTGAACAAGTGCCTTTGGCCTATTTAGACTATCTGCAGGGGATGACGCCGGGAGGCAGTATTTTTAGTGTTTATCTGGGGCTGGACTGCAATTCCCGCGACCTGGGTATAGAAGCACATACGACTTTCAATATGGCGGCTATGCCGCCTGGTCCTGATTTTCTGGAGGGCGGGGCTATGGCCTTCCAGTTCCTGCAGGAGGGGCAGTTTCTTGTGCTTCCGGGGCTGGCGATTGCCAACTATAACGCCACTGATCCTGATTACTCTCCGCCCGGGACCAGCGTTTTAACCCTGAATAGCTTGACCTGGGGCAGCACCTGGCTGCGTATGAATCCCCGTGACTATTCGCAAGCTAAAAATAGTGCCGTCGAGATGCTGCTGGGAATGGCCGAAAAAGCTTATCCTGGACTTCGAAGCCACATTGAAACCATGGATGCAGCAACCTCCCTGACCAATTTACGTTATACCGGAAATTGGGGCGGAAGCTATGTCGGTTTTGCCGAGACCAGGCTTGTTACCCCTCGGCGCATATCATTGCGGGGACCAATTGAAGGCCTCTATTTTGCCAGTGGTTGGGTTTATGGCGGCGGTATACCGATGTGTGCCGCAGCTGGTGCGGATGCAGCCCAGTGTATTTTACAGGATTCGAAAACAACTGGTATAAGTTCCGCTGTTGTGCCTGAGACATCTTTATCGAACACCCCGGAGGTTACAATTGAACAACACCTGGATCTAGAAATGGCGGCTGAAGCCAAGACTTTGGCAGGTCTGCACCCGGGATTATTGAACCTTAAAATAGTCGATATTATTAAGGAGACTCCCACAACCTCAACTCTTCGTCTGGTTTCGAGCGAGGGAGATCCTCTTCCCCCATTTCGATCCGGTCAGTACATAAATCTCTTCGTTAACATCAACGGTACTGCCACGTCGAGACCCTATGCAATTTCTTCATCTCCGGAACGACCCTATTATGATATAACGGTTAAACGCAAGCCGGGAGGATTTGTATCCATTTATCTACTGGACTGTGTGCAGGTTGGTGATCGATTCACCGCCACTGAACCCTGTGGAAATTTTACTCACAATCCATTGACCGATACCGAGGATTTGGTGCTTCTGGCCGGTGGCAGCGGAATAACTCCTTTCGTTTCGATGATACGGGGTGCAGTGGAGACCGGACTGCCGCTGCGTTTTCATTTGATCGCTGGAATCAATGATCCCACGGACATGATTTTTTACGATGAACTCATGCGGATTACGGCTGAGAACAACAATGTCCGAGTGGATTGGGTAGTCAGTCAGCCGACAGAGCAGTGGAGTGGAGAAACCGGTTTTTTGGATAAAGAACGAATCGAAAAACTGGTCGGTACGGTGGCAGGCAAAACATTCTTTATAGCCGGCCCTCCTGAGATGCATATGGTTGTCAACGCTGCGCTGAAGGAACTGGGAATTCCAGAAAAACAGGTGCATCGCGAATCTTATACCCCGGCCCCAATAACGTCAGAAATATCCTGTTTTCAATGCCTGGAAGAACGATCTGGACGCAGTTTTATGGCCCGGGCTGACGAGCCTCTAATGATATCCCTGGAAAGAGCGGGGCTGCTGGTGCCTACAATCTGTCGCGCGGGAGAGTGCCTGGCCTGCCGCACAAAGCTGATTAAGGGAGTTGTCTACGTTCCAGATAATATCCATCGCCGCTTGAGCGACCAGCAGGCAGACTACATTCACCCCTGTGTTACCTATCCTCGGGGAGACCTGTGTATTCGATTGTGATTGATCAGTTTGGTATACAAGTTGCGATCCTGGAAACGGATACGCTCACAGCAGATTATATTCCTGTTTACCATACCGGTTAGATCAGGGTGGTAGAATGAGGAACCATTTTATCCAGTGGTATGTGACAGTAAGATAGATTCGACATATTTAGATAGTTTTATTGTTAATTATACTAATATAAAGTATACTGCCTTAAGAAAAGAGGTTTCGTATTGTGGATAATAAAAAAGTGCATATTATGGAGCATCCACTTATAAAGCACAAAATTTCTTTTTTGCGCGATAAAAATACCGGTACTAAGATTTTCAACGAGCTCGTCAGTGAAATTGCAACGTTGATTTGTTTCGAGGCGACCCGCAACCTGCCGCTTGAAACCATTGAAATCGAAACCCCTCTTGCCATTGCAAAAGCCGAAGTTATATGTGGTAAAAAAATGGCTATTATTCCGATACTGCGTGCCGGGCTCGGAATGGTTGATGGTGTTAAGTCTCTGGTTCCCAACGCAAAGGTTGGTCACATCGGGCTTTACCGTGACGAGAAAACGCTAGAGCCGGTTAAATATTACTGCAAGATGCCGCCGGACATAGACCAACGCGACGTGTTCGTGCTTGATCCTATGCTTGCAACGGGCGGTTCCGCTGCGGCAGCAATACAGTTAATAAAAGATTACGGTACAAAAAGCATAACTTTGATGTGCATTATTGCGGCACCGGAGGGCATTAAGAAAATTACTGAAATGCACCCGGATGTTGAGATATATTGCGGCACGGTGGATTCTCACCTTAACGAGTACGGTTACATAGTCCCCGGCCTTGGCGATGCAGGCGACAGAATATTTGGTACCAAATAGAACCCACCTCGGGGTAATAACCAAGAGCTGTTTATGCGCATAATATAGAAATTTTGATTACAAGTTAAGAAGCTTGGTGAAGTTCACCAAATCAACTCGTATGATTCTAGTTGTCCGCAGACGGCGCTGCCATTTTCACCGGCACAGAATGGCTGAAATCATTAATTTTATGTTGCCGGAGGAAAGGGGATTAAAATGGCTAGAGAAATCATTCAAGTTGAGCAGCGTCCTCCTCTGGGTATAGGAACTGCACTTAGCCTCCAACATCTTTTCGCAATGTTCGGTGCATCAGTGCTCGTTCCTATTTTATTCAAAGTGGACCCGTCAGTGGTACTGTTGATGAATGGTATCGGCACTCTTTTATTCATCCTTATCACCAAAGGCAAAGCACCCGCATTCCTTGGTTCAAGCTTCGCGTTTTTGGCGCCTACTTTCATTATTCTCGGTACTCCCATTAATTCAGGTCACTATGCATTGGCACTCGGTGGCTTCGTAATTGTAGGTATTGTGTTTATGCTGGTTGCAGGAATTATAAAGTTGTTTGGTACAGCATGGATTGATATAGTAATGCCGCCGGCCGCGATGGGTGCGGTTATCGCACTTATAGGCCTCGAACTTGCAGGAACCGCCGCGAGCGGAGCAGGTGTTATCGGCGATAAAATTGATTTGAGAAACGTAATTGTGTTCGTAATTACCCTGGGTACAGCCGTTTTTGGTTCGGTAATGTTTAAAAAATTCTTTTCTGTTATTCCGATTCTAACAGCGATTGTGGTGGGTTATTTAAGCGCAGTCATCATCGACTACACATGGGTTCTTAGTGCAGGCGCCACTAAGTTGTGTGATTTTTCGCAGTTTGCCAATATACATGGTCTTTCCGGTATATTTACTATGCCGCATTTTACTCATCCTGTGTTTCATTGGAATGCAATTTTTGTGATACTTCCAGCGGCCATCGTGGTCATTGCCGAACATATCGGCCATCAGCTGGTCACAAGTAAAATCGTTGAACGCGATCTCATAAAAAATCCCGGGCTGCATCGCACGCTGTTCGCAGATGGTATATCCACTGCGCTTTCCGGTCTGGTGGGCTCCGTGCCAACGACTACATATGGCGAGAACATCGGGGTTATGGCCGTGACAAGAGTTTACAGCGTATGGGTTATCGGCGGAGCTGCGGTAATATCCCTAATCATCGCATTCATTGCGCCGGTTGCATATCTCATCAACTCAATCCCCTGGGCGGTCATAGGCGGCGTAAGCTTTCTGCTCTATGGTATGATTGCCGCATCAGGTATAAGACTCCTGGTGGAATCAAAGGTTGACTACTCAAAGTCAGTAAATCTGGTCCTCACATCAGTCGTACTTATCACAGGACTTTCGGGTGTTGCTGTTAATATTAACGGCTACGGTCTTAAAGGAATGGCACTCGCTAGTATAGTTGCAATGGTTCTCGGGCTACTTTTCTATGTGGATGAGAAATTGAACATGGTAAACAACTAATAGAAACAAACAGTGTTAATTAAAAAACAGAATAAAAGAGCAACAAAAAGT
>JBLMZW010000157.1:0-11558 GCA_050259035.1 Chitinophagales bacterium
GTCCCCCGCAACCGTATTCCTGACTTTGTACGTACTGTTCAGGCTGTATCTGCTGACGTCGGAATTCAAATAGGTCTGGCCGGCCATGCAGGGGACGGGAATATGCACCCAACCATACTGCAGGGTGAAATAAATAATGAAATTAACCTTAAGGCCAAGCAGGCAATAGACCGGATGATCCGTGCAGGATTAGATCTGGGAGGGACTATTTCCGGGGAGCACGGTATCGGGATTCACAAACAGGAATACTTGGAATGGGAATTCGGTCCAACCCAGATAGATCTCATGCGGCGTATCAAACAGGCTTTTGACCCCAAAGGGCTTCTCAATCCCGGCAAGCTTTGGCTGGAAGGCGGTGAGAGTATATGAAGAAGGTACAGGAATACAATGATCAGATAGCGAAGTGTTCATATTGCAGCTATTGCCAGGCCATCTGTCCAGTCTTTCTGGAGGATAAGGTAGAATCAGTACTCCCCCGCAATCGCATCCAGGTGATCCAATGCAGCCTGATCGACAAAAGCATGCCGCTTACTTCGAGGGCCCTGGAGATAATCGACCGCTGCCTGCTCTGTACTAATTGTACTCAGGGCTGTTCTTCCCAGGTTCCCATTGATGAAATCGTAGTGGCAGCCCGGGCAGCCCTCAATGAGCAAAAGGGCTCCCTGTCCGGTATGAAGAACGCAGTAATTGGCAAGATGCTCAAACAACGCGGTTTAACCGGGTTGATCGGCAAAGCGGGCTCAATAGCCCAAAAGGTTGGCATTGCCGTAAAGGATATGCCCCCCCTGGCTGGTAAAACCTTTGATAAACTCTGCACAGGGACCATACAAGCCGAAGGGCAGGTACGGGGAAGGGTTGCCTATTTCGTAGGCTGCGGGACTAACTTTATGTTCCCCGATACCGGGATGGCAGTGGTCAATGTTCTTACGCGCAACGGAATAGAGGTTGTTATTCCTGAGGGACAGGTTTGCTGCGGAATACCTTCCATGGCGGAAGGCGATATAAAATCGGCAAGTGAAATGGTCAAAACCAATGTCAGGATCTTTTCAGGGCTTGAGGTTGACGCTATTGTTACTGATTGCACTTCCTGCGGTATGATGTTTAAAGAAAAATTCGCCAGGATGCTTCCAGAGGACGATCCGCTCCAGGAGGATATTACCCATATGACATCCCGGGTTTGGGAGGTAACTGATTACCTGAATAACATCGGGTTGTATACTGGACCGGATAAAATGGAATGCACTTTTACGTATCATGTTCCCTGTCACCGTGCCTGGAGCCCTACGGTACGTCATGCCCCCCGTCAGCTGTTGCAACAGATACCCGGAGCCCAGTATGTCGAGCTGGATTATCCTGAGCGCTGCTGCGGGGCTGCCGGATCTTTTTATATGGACCACCGCGAGATTTCTGAAGCGATACGCTCCCGGCGGGTTAAGGACATCGAAGATAGCAAAGCCGATCTGGTGGTAACCCAATGCCCGGTATGCCGCTTCTATATTAAGGCCGGCCTTAAGAATAAAAATACAGAGGTGATTCACCCCGTCATTATGTTGGCCAGAGCCTATGGTATCAACAATGCTTGAGAGCATTTTGTTATATTGCTTTTGACAAAGACCTGCCAATTATTCATTATATTAAACAAGACAACTGTTATTCTCCCGGGAGGAAGCATATGAGCAGGTCAGTGGAGAGGGCTTTATCTATTCTTGGTCTGTTTGACCGTCAAAAAACCGAATGGGGTATAAGTGAAATAAGCCGGGAGCTTGACCTTTCAAAAAGCACCATTCATAGTCTGGTCAAGGCTCTTGAAAAAGCCGATTTCCTCCAGGTGGCTGCCAACGGCAAATATGGCCTGGGTATTAAGGTGTACGAACTGGGACGCACATACAGCGGTAATATCAGGCTTAATTCTGCGGCTGAACCGATGATCAAGTGGCTGAGTAAAAAATACGGTGAATCAGTAAACCTGGCTATATATGCCGGCAGTAAGGCAGTATTCATCATCAATAATCAGGCCGGCTCGGAAGAACCGGTTTTTCCCCGGGCGGGTGCTGAGGTTTTTGCTTACTGTACCGCGGTTGGCAAGGTCCTGCTGGCCTTTCAAGCCGAAGAGGATATCGAAAAGTACCTGAAAAACGAAACCATTATTCCGCTGACCCCCAATACGATCATTGATCCGGATGTTTTAAGGGGTGAACTCAATACTGTGAGAAAGCAACGGTTTGCCGTTGATCGCGAAGAGGCACTTCCCGGTATTGCTTGTGTAGCAGCCCCTGTTTTCAGCATATCCCGGCAGATTATTGCCGCCATTAGCGTCTCCGGCAATGCAGATAAAATACTGGATGACCAAGTTTTCCCCAGCTGTTGCCGTGATGTGGTGCAGGCCGCCCAGACTATATCCGAGCTTATGGGCTATATCGGATAAATAATTCCATGCAAAAAGAGATTCCAGCAATGGAATCTCTTTTTACATGGAATTAAATATTTGCTTCTCTGATAGGAGCACCCCGGACCATAAATCCCTTACTCTTCGAGGAATTGCCGATGCTTTTTGTGGGGCCGTTTAGGCCTGGATACCTTGAAAACAACCTGGGGCTGACAAACAGGTACCGATGGACATGCCGGTATTGGCGGGCATGGTGGACACGGCGGACACGGTGGACATGGCGGAGCCAGTGGAAATGACGGCACTGGCGGACATGGCGGTGTCGGGCATACCGGTGGACATGGCGGCGGGAACTGTTGGTTGGCGAATCTGGTCACGTTCTCCAGCTTCCTCAGCAGCAGCCATTCCTTCATAATCACCGTTTCCAAGGTCTCATTCACCACAACATTAAAGTCAACTACAGTATTAGTCGGGGTGCACGACGATATATGGCGTATAAACTGCTGAATCTTCTCGGCTTCCGCATTTAATAAATGAGACAAGGCTATCTCTTCTAAAGCTATTGAATCCAAAAGATCAATAATGGTTTGATGTAAATCTGGACGATACGGCTGCGGTGGAAATTGTGGCATACTCAATACTAATCAACCCTCTTCTATTAATAGTTTGTTAATATTAATATTCAGTTCAGCTACTTTTGGTTAAAGAAAATACCTCTTTTGAACATAATTAGTATTATCGCAAACATTCAAGAATTCTAAGCCCGTTTATTGACTGCCGGTGCAATCGGCAAAGGTAGGCAATATCAAGGGGCTATCTGATAAAGTGAGATACTTTCTCAAATAGCCCCTAAGTTGAAACCGATATTGTTTTTTAAAATTAAACGATGGGAATATCCAGAACATCCTCCAATTTGAACTCAAGCAGCATTTCTTTCTTTATAACAGTTTGCAGGGTCCTCCTTACTTCACGGTTAACTGAGAGCAGGCTTAAAAGGTTGGGGGCCCTTACCGATGTTATACCGGGAAGAGTTCCTAATACAGCCTGGAGTTTTTCAGCCTCAGTGTTCACGATATGGGCTAGGCTCAGTTCTTCCAGCGCTATCGAGGCTAACAGAAGATTAACAACCTGATTCCTGTCAATACTAATTGTTGGAGCTATTTCTGGTATAGTTGGAAATGACACTTAGTTAATCCCTCCTTTGTTTGTTCTACCTATAAATATGCCATCAAATGGTACCTTGTTACACTTCGGGGCAAACTTCACAACAGTCCGCTGCAGGTTTATTCTTGTAAAAGTCTTCTGAACTCGGGTTTAAGATATTTAATACGTTCAGCCAGGGAGGGTTGCGTATCAAGCAGCTGGTTGACTGCTTCCCGGGCAGGCAGAAAACTATGCGAAACCATTAAAGCTTTAAGATAGGCCAGAAAGGCTTCTTCTGGTTTCTTTAATTTTTCAAAACAAAGCCCCGTATAAAGCCAGGCTCTGAAACTGCCTAATCCCTTGATACTCAAATAATTAAGATTATCTTCTCCCATCTTAATGCATGCCTGGAAGCAATTCAGAGCTTCTTGATACATCTCTTTGTAGTAAAGGATCACTCCCATATAGAATCTCAGGTCGACATAGTCAGGAAACATCTGGACAGCGGATATAATGCCGGGCCACGCCCCTTCCCAGCTTTCCGTCCGGATTAAGATCGAATACTTCAGACTATAGAGCATCGAAGGCGGCGGAATAATCCCATCCTTGATGAACAAGTTTATGGATTGGTTAACATGTTCAAAGGCCTTCAGCAACTGGTTTCTTCGGTAGTACTCCATTGCCAGGTAATAATGGGGCCATGCATGATTTTCTTCTTCCTCCAGTTCCCGCAGCAACAGGTTCACGTTTCTGAGAAATTTTTGTTTATTCTCTACCTGGTTATTCAAGTAACCGTAATGATAGATTTTAAGATCCATAAACCCTACCCGGTCTTGATCGTAAGCAGAAGAAACATTAAGCCATTCATGGATCTTGTTTTCAAATCGAAAACCCATATGATTTCTGAAAAACCGGGGCTGGGCTATCTGGGCAATTTCATCATGATCAACCTTTTCTCCATAGAAATTAATAAGCGGCACCGAGAGAGCATCATAATCAGCAAAGAGGTCCTGATTGCTTAGTTCTTGTATGTCTTCCCGGGCTACTTCCTCATCGGCATCCAGCCATAAAACCCAATCCTGCGTAACCTTCCCCAGTCCAAAATTTCTGGCCTCAGCAAAGTTGTCATTCCATGAATACTCAAAGACCTGTGCATGATAACTGCGACAAATCTCTATTGTTCTGTCGGTTGACCCTGTATCCACAATCACCATTTCGTCTACTAAACCTACTACGCTATCTAAACATCTGGTTATGCAATTTTCCTCGTCTTTTACTATCATGGCCAGCGATAGGCCTGTTTTGTGTTGAATCAGAAAAACCCCCCAATAAACCAACTTCTCAATCTGCAAGAAGGATTCACGTTTTACGTTCTCACCTAATAACCTAAGGCCTCATAGAATATTAAGGTGAATTTATACTTTCATAATATGTCTTGTGTATTAAGGGCGTGTTTATCAAACTCATCAAAAGATTAATTAGTAAAAGAGTTTATGAAGGAGACTACGATGTCAGAAGAGTTCACTTCGACGGCGGAGCCAAAAATCGGGAAGAAGGAATTTACCCCGGAAATGCTGGAGATAGTTAATATCATAAACCTTCAGAAGCACAGGGCTATGATACTCTATCTTATTCCCGAGCATGAAGAACCACAACGAGAATTAACTGAACTTCTAAGTGTAATGGCTTCCCGGGGCTATTTATGCTTTCTGTGCCAGCCATCATATTCAGGAGGCCTTGAGACCTGGCAGGATAACCTGTTTTTAGTTCATCATGGCTTCTGGTTAATTCCAGTTATAAAAAACCTTTCCGCCATAATACTATCCACCTGGTCTATCCAATCGGAATGGGCTGAAATTCTTCATCATAAATTGCTTTGGCTTCATCTTATGGATTCTCTGACTGACACCACGGAACCCATATTGGGCCAGGCAGATTTGATTAGTTATTTCCCGGCCGTTTCATTAACCGACCTGAAGCCTCCCGTGGATACTAAATGCGTATGTCTCCAGTCAAATAAGGATTATGAACTCAATGCCAATTTAATAGAAGAAAGTATAAAATCTATCCCACAGGGCTGGCTGCCCTATGCCAACCTTGATCTTCGCGGAAAGATCGCAGTGATGACAGCAACCTTTCTGGACTTTACCGGAGATTATTTTTATAACGGAGGCGCAGAACGTTATCTACTTGATTTAAGCGAAATCTGCACCGAGTTGGGCAGTGAGCTGGTGGTTTTTCAATACGGGAATTACCCATGGGTGCGGCGCTTTAAAAATATCAATATTATATCGCTCAGTCGATATGGATCAAAGGCTGAAGGATTGATGCTAAGGTGTGCCAGGGATTTTAATCAAATATTTTATCAACTGGTACAAGGAAGAAGTGCCCTCAATATATATTCTGCCTTTTTCGAGATCTGGCCAAGGGCGGCCACTCCAAACATAGGGATAAGTCATGGGGTTTCCTGGGACACTCCAGCGTGTGAATTTGATAACGCTGTTGAGTTTTGGTTTATGAACCAGCGCTATATTGAGGGAGCCAAAGCCTGCGAAGACCTGGTTTCGGTAGATACCAATTCAGCCAGTTGGCTGCAGACGGTTGATTTTAAACTGAGTCAAAACATTAAACTAATTGCTAATTATGTGGATTTATCGGTCTTTAAACCCAAAGAAGATTATTTGGAGAATAGAGATAAGATAGTAATTCTATACCCCCGGCAGCTTTACGCGGCCCGAGGTCTATATTTGGTTTTGGAGATTATGGATGACATCCTGGAGAAATATCCGGAAGTCGAATTTCATTTTGTAGGAAGAGGCAGCGGTCAAGATTTACGTCAGGTTACTGGTAAGCAAATAAAGTGGGGCGATAGAGTCAAGTTTTACCCCCTGTCGATGGAGGAAATGCCAAAAGCCTATCAGGCTGCGGACATCTCTTTGATCCCTACTGTTCACAGTGAAGGCACCAGTTTATCCTGTCTGGAGGCAATGGCTTCAGGTAATGCGGTTATTGCAACTCGGGTCGGCGGATTGCCTGACTTGATTATCAATAACTATAATGGTTTTTTAATTGACCCCCGTCCCCAGGAATTAAAGCAGGCTATTATAAGTTTATTGGAAGATCGGGAACAATTAAATCTATTTAAGGCCAGGAATCCCGAAGTGGCCCGGGCCTTTTCCAAAGATAGGTGGCGAAATAGCTGGAGATCGTTACTTAAAAATAAAATGGATGGTAACCATCTAAACGATGTCCAGCACAGCCGCGTAGTCGAGATCAGGCTTGGCGATGAGACAATCGACTACCGTAAATTAGGGGATTTAATTACAACACTATTAAGCAATGATGACCTGGTCTATGTTCGCGTTAATGGGGAACCTGACCCTGATCTAAGCTTTGCCCGTATCCAATGGCTGTCACCCAAGGCCCCATTATTCGCCCCCTGTGATTTGATTGTCGAATGGTAAGGAGGACAAATCTTGAAGGAAGGTAAGCCCCGGGTACTGATCGGAACTCCTATTCGCCAAAAGGCAGAAATTCTAAGCAATTACTTATGGGGTATAAAGAGATTGAAACTGGATGTCATAGATGCTGACTTTTATTTTATCGATGACAACCTTGAGCAAGAATCGAGCCAATTAATCGCCCGTTTCATGGAAGAATACCCTAATACGTTTCTGGTCAAGACGGTAGATGATAAACCATATCTCTGTAACGAGAACACTCATATTTGGCAAGAGGAACTGATTTGGAAGGTAGCCGGGTTTAAAAATGGCATTATCAACCAGGCCCGGAACGATGACTACGATTATTTGTTTTTGGTGGACTCTGACCTGGTATTACAGCCCCAAACCCTGGAGCATTTAGTTGGCGTTAAAAAGGATATTGTATCAGAAATTTTTTGGACCAAGTGGGAACCTGATTTCCCTATACTGCCGCAAGTATGGTGTTCTGACCAATATACCCTTTACAAGTGTTCAAGAAAAGAGAGCTTAAGCGAGGGCCAGGTCTTAGAGAGGACGCTATCATTTTTGAATGAACTGAAAGTTCCGGGAATATACAAGGTTGGGGGTCTTGGAGCCTGCACTCTCATCAGTAAAAAGGCTATTCAGGCCGGTGTTAACTTTAATGAAATCTACAATATTGGTTTGGCCGGTGAGGATCGCCACTTTTGCATCCTTGCCGCCGCCCTGGGCTTTGAGCTTTTTGTCGATACTCATTATCCGGCGTTCCATATCTACCGATTATCCGATCTGGATGATCTGGAGGAGTTCAAGCTGCGAATTAAATGTTAAGATATTGCCGTTTTTATTATATGCCTCCGTTGGTTATGTTTAACATTTTATTAGTGCCACGCATAAATTATCATATAATCTGCAAGTAGGTGGTGATTGAATAATGTCATTTCCAACTATTCCCGAAATCGCCCCAACCATCAGTCTCGATAGAAACCAGGTTGTTAATCTATTGTTGGCATCTGTAGCTCTGGAAGAACTCAGCTTGGCCCATGTGGTTAATACTGAAGGCGAAAAGCTTCAAGCTGCTCTGGGAACCCTTCCCGGTATTACATTAGTAAGGGCACCCAACCTTTCGGCCTTGCTCTCTGTTAACCGTGACGTAAGGAGGACTCTGCAAACTGCTATAATGAAAGAAATGCTGCTTGAATTTACACTGGAGGACGTTCTTGATATCGCAACCGGATCAAGTTTGCCTCCAACGCCTCCGACTCCTCCGACTCCAACTTTTGTTGAAGCAGGTTCAGCCTGGGCGGTAGGAACCCCATACGGGCAGGGCAATGCTCAGTATGTCACTCTAGGTCCAACCGAAACTGGTAATACATTTGTTCTGGGACTTGGGGCCACCAATATTCCAATTGGAACCGTAAGCGTGCTCAGACAAGGCACCAATCTAATAGTAACCTTTACTACCTTCTTTCCGTATGTTATGGATCAAGATCATCTGTTGGTCAGTGCTACTATTCCAACGATCTTCGCCCCTGGGCAATTCCCATATCAATATACTGTTACTAACCCGGCCGACTATTTTACAACGCATACCTTTACCGTCGATGTAAGTTCTATTCCAGGAACTATCTATATAGCCGCTCACGCGCACATTCTGCAGCAAGTATAGCTTTTGATAAACAGAGGGATAAGAGAGGGACGTTCTTTTCACTTTCAGGAAGCAAGAACGTCCCTCTAATAGTGTACTATAAGCAACCATTAATCTAGTTGGCAAGGATGAATCATGGCAAGAAAGTACGACGTTTCAGTAACCTATAACCCTTGAGAATACGCCAGAGCGGATAATGAGGAGTACACTGAATGATTGATGAAAAGCAGATTATCGAACGTATCGAAATTGAAATGGGATCATTAAGCATCCCCCAGATGACGCTGCTGTTGATATTGGATAAACTCGAGGTAATAGGCGGACTCGAAACATATCTAATAAATCTTTGCAAAGAATTAAACAGACGGGGACATCAAGTTCTAATTGACTGCTCTACATTAAATCTAAAACTCGGTAAATTGTTCCCTTGCGCAGAAATCTGGGTGGGTAAAACCATTGAAGAAATACAGGAATTGATTCGCACTAAGGAAGTCGACCTTATCCATTGTCAATCAGACCTGGCGGCAAATAGAGGTCTTTTGCTGCATCAGTTAACCCGAATACCGTTTGTGATTACCTGGCATGGTGCATATAGCAATGATGAATTTCCTGAGATTGCCCAAGAGACTGAGAGAATAATATGTGTAAGTGAAGAAATCTATAATATGTTCTTAAGGCAATACCCTTCTGCAGAGCCCAAAATGTTGGTAATCCAAAACGGGGTGTCTATTACAGAATTTAGACCGGGTATTGCTGAAAAGCCATCCGGCGAAGTGACGTTCATTGGCCGTATCGGCGAAGATCGCGTTGTTGGATTGAAATGCCTGATAGAAGGCTTTTTAGAATCATCTTTTGGGTTATTAAATATAATCGGACTGGAGAGTCTGCCTGGTATTGAAGATAACCCACGGATAAATTTTATGGGAGAAATTGAAAATGTATATGATTATATAGCCTCGTCAGACGTTGTGGTTGCCACCGGAAGAGGAGCTAGGGAAGCCATGGCTTGCGGTAAACCTTGTATTGTTATGAGTAATTGGGGATATGACGGTATCGTAACACCCTCTAGTCTCAAACAAATGGAATACGCAAATTTTAGCGGCAGGGGCGTTTGCCAGCCATTATCTGCCGGTGCCATTCTACAGGATTTAGATATGTTATCTTCAGTAGAATTAAGAAGTAAGTTGGGGATATACGGCAGATACCTGGCAGAAATATTATATGACAACGAAAAAATCACTGATCGTGTAGTAAAGATTTATACCCAGGCTATAAATGATAATAGACTGCATGGGAATGAACCTGTAAGCAGCAACAAAATATTAGACAGAAGCTCGGCTTCGATACCAGCAACAGCAGACTGTACCGTAAACAGCGAATGCAGCATCAATCTGGATTTTGACCCGATTTTTTTGGGAAAGTATAATTCGTCTATTTACAGATACTTTGTAAAAACTGATTTGGACGGCTTTTCGAATAATATGAGGATAGTCAGAGCTCTTTTTCAATTTTTTTGCTTGAAGAATGACAATATGTCTGGTGCTAATATCGGTGTATATCAGGTACTTGGGTTCTGGAATGAAATAGAGGTTGACTGGCTTAACCAACCGGCAATTTCAAATGTACCGGCAGCCACAGCACAAACAAATGATACCTATTGTTGGATCACTTTTGAGATAACCGATCTGGTACGGAAATGGGTCGATAATACCATACCTAACTGTGGTATTTGCCTGAAAATAGAAGATGAATCGGAAGGACAGATCTTAGTCGGATTAAATCGTCACTGTGCCAACCTGGCAGCACGGCCAAGATTAATCATTGAATATATTGATTGTTAAGATTGTAAATAGTGCATAGCATAACTTAAGCCAGCGATCCAGCCTATTTGGGAGGAACCAGGGCGGCAGAGCAATGTCATAAAGCTTAATGGCATTTGCCGGTTAATATGGTTAAGAAACGCTTGCTTTGCAATTCTGTCATTGCGAGTGCAGCGAAGCAATCTATAGATAGATTGCCGCGCTTCGTTCGCAATTGACCCCGGAATGGAGCTGCTATATTAAGGATCAACATAAGCAATTAATATATCATTATCAATAAATCCTTTTTCATAAACATACTTATAATCTGGATTAATGGTTAAAATAAAATCAGTAACCTCCGCAATGCTAATAGGCATAGCGGGGTCTTTCCCATCTGCAAACAGCCGCACATCATCAATTAATATAGTATGATTTTTTATAAAATGATCCTTGATTATCTTAAGTTCATTCATAATAGGATATAAATCAGCCTCTGTTTCCCCGATAAAATGAGAATCAAGCCAAAAAACTATTCTTTCTTTAATGTTGGCAAGTACTTCCGGAAGCAGTTTCACAGAATCACCTAAAATACAACTAACTTCCGGATTATCTTTAAACCTTTCCACACAAATATTATAATTTTCCGGAATGATTTCAAAGCTAAATATCTTTTCAAATCCTGCTTCCAAACCCTTGGCAATGCCATCCCCTATATAAGAACCAGTTTCAACCATAGTATTACTATCCTTTTTCCAGGTTTTTAAGATATCCGAATATATAGGCATATTTTTCCTCCTTTATTTTTCAAAGTAATTTTTATAGCCGTGAACCGTATTATAAACAACATTTAAAATATTTAACTCTTCTAATACCTTTTTCTTTTCTTGCCGAATTAGATCAATACGTTTTTCCCATTCATGGTTTTCTATCGATGTTCTAACTATTTCTAAGGATTGTTCGGGATTTTTCAGATCCAGTCTAATAAAAGCATCTTTATCAATGTAGTCTTCCAGATTCAAACAACCGTCGTAAAACACCAGACATTCGCAAAGAAAGGCATCAAGAAATTTTTCCGAAAAATAATTATACTCATATGAATTCTCTGCATTGAAATGATA
>JBLMZW010000158.1:0-74224 GCA_050259035.1 Chitinophagales bacterium
TAAGATCCGTTTAACCACGAGTTCTTTAAATTCACGGTCATACTTTACTTGTGCCATTTGAATACCTCCTATTTTTATTGTAGGGGTATTCTCAGTGTCTATCAAACCTGGGTAAGGTCAAACTGTCTTTTACATCACCGACCTAACTTGAATCCAGTGATTACATAAATGATAGCGCATGGTAATTTGCATATAGTTATGCCGTAAATAAGGCTAACTTATTTTCATTACTAAAAGTGGTTATGGATCTGGTCGTAATAAGTATAGAAACCTAAGAGCGCCAGCTGGGGCTTGTTGAAATATATAAGAAACTTGCCGAGGCGGAGGTACAAATCGCCCAGGGTGTTCCCTTACTGAATGGTGAAGAAGTTTTTAAAACCTGAGGGGCAAATATGTCAAGAAGGAGATAAAATAAACCCTTTTCCTACCCCTAAAAAGTAATGAAAAGGGTTTATTTAAGGCATCTTTGGAATCTAGTAATACCAAAAAACCCAATCAATCTGAGCCTCTGGCAAGCTTGACTAAATGACAATTTTTGAGAGAATTGCTGTTTCCATTTTCAGTGCATACTTGTCCTGGCTTTTCAGTATCCTCGCATCTAAGCTTCCTTTAGAGCCTTGACTAATTCCTTTTTAGTGTTGTGAACATAGTCGCTTACAATGCTGATAAATTGAGTTATGGATTCGTACTCGTAATACCATTGAGCAGATTGTGTTTGATGGGGTCCTTTTTCCAAACCACTACTCCATGCAAGGGCTGCATGCGGGTCTGGCTTTTCATAGTATAAATACTCTTGCATCCAATGGTTTAATAATATATCTGCCTTTTCGAGATTTAACAAAGCTTGTTCAATAACAGTGGTTTGTTCAAATAATTCGTCCCTTAAAACCTTTAGTTCTTCCATGACTGCTTCCTCCCTTATTCGTAGATTTGCGCTAATTAGTACTTGGGGTTCCAACTCCATTTTAAAATTCAATTCTTTATTTGGCAGATAATTTCTTCATTCTCTGCAAATAGCGGTTATAAATTTGGCTCACCCAAAACGAAATGAGCAGAAGAACGATTCCTCTTTCACGACTTAAGACATGGATATGCTATAGAACTAGGGGATGTTTAAAAGTAATAGCGATAGGTTAAACCAGAGAACTATAACCTTGACGGCAGATACTTATAGTCATGTACCGGGAAAAACTGCAGCGTTAAGCATCCTATAAGTTAGAGAAGCTTTTGGGTGGTTATAATACATCCAGGCAGTCGGAGAAAATTAAAAAGCCTATCTGCGTTTACAGATAGGCTTTTAATGATCACGAATAGTGTCGGAAAGACCCTACTAACCCGACCAAAATCGGAAAGACTTTGATCTATGATCGTTTTTTATTATAAAGTCATTCATGAAGTATGTCAATCATCGATGGCCGGTTTTATTCTTGGGCCTTCTTTTTTTTGCCAAATCTGCTTCATTGGCGGAAAACTTATCCTTTGACATTACGTACATACCTGGACAATTAGTAAAATTCATAGTTTGACGTTGTATAATGTGGTACATATCCGCTATCCATTCTTCATAGGGCGTTTTAGGTGTTTTCCGGGTAAGATCACCTTCATGGTATACACGTATAATATTCCCAACCAAATCAGGGAACCTTATAAGATTGTGTGTTCTTGAGTTTACGAACAACGGCATCTGAATTATATAGTCATATTGCTTACCAGTAGGGCTAAATTTTAGATACCTTTTAAATGCTTCAGCTAATTGCCCATCATAACCATGCCCCTCAGGTGATTCATCAATTTTATCGTATATTACCAAAACATCATCCCGCTGGCGTTCACCATAAAGCCCAACCCGTTGTAATAAATATTGGTCTTGAATAGAAAGAAACTTCCTTTCTTTGTACGGTTCAAAATCAGGCTTTTCCATTATTATTGAAAATATTTTCATGTCGTAGGTTTCAATCAAACTAACAATCCTATTCGTATAGTCCTTTCTGTTGGGATACTTTTCGAGAGCATTTCGGTGAACCATGTGGTTACCTTTTAATTTACGAATTTCATCATCTTCGCCAAATGTATCAATTTCAGCTTGATAGATTTTTTTAGTCAAATCTTTAATATGCCTAAAATCAATGCAAACAGAAGTGATAGTTGGGAATGTTCCAATATAACCAGGTTGGGGTTTACCACTTTCGTCCACGAAAGAAAATATCATGGCAGCCTCCAAATGACAATATTATACATATTATAGCACAAAATACCCATCTTCCGAAATAAGCAAGATAGTATCGTTATAGTAATGTTAATTAAACTTATGGGACCCATATGGATCATAAGTGCGTATCCATCTTCAAATACTGTTATTTAAGATTTTGTTTGGGTGCCAGTCACTAGATAGGACAACCGTTTTTATTAATGGAGGGGGCTTTAAGTAAATGGCAGTAAAATTTCACGTTCCTTGATCCCCCAAAAAAACAACTGGCGACCCCACCATCTGGAATGCCAGTTGTTTTGATTCTTATGGCGGAAGCGTGTGGGAATCGAACCCACCCACGACGGGACCACCGCCGCGCAGACTGGATTTGAAGTCCAGGCGACCCACCAGGACCGATCCGCTTCCGTAATTCGAGCTACAATATATTATATCTACCTTAAAATTTAAGGCAAACCCAATAATTGTATGTTATTGAGAACGGGGTACCGGATGACTTCTATTTTTGCATTCGGACTCTATAATCGCCCATTCTTTTGGTAAACCGAACCCTATCGAAGTACTCCAAAAGGGGCAGGGCGTATTTGCGCGAGTTATCCCAGGCGTCTCGTGCGTCAGATAAAGCAAGTTCTTTATTGGCATCAAAAAACTGATTCAGCTTTTGCCTGGCCAGATCCATTCCTTTTGCGGAGAAGTACATCCCTTCGGCTACCTTGATTACCCGGCCCTCTTCCTCTAAATAGGCTAAGATTTCTGTTGAATCCTGACCAACTTGTTCCGTCTTTTCTTGTATCTCTTTCAGCCCGGGAGGCGATAGTAAATCTGTTTCTAATAAGTCTACCACTGTTTCTATGGCCTTCTTAAGTCCTTCCGGCAAGTCGGAAGGTTCACCTGGCAGCATAACCTGGGTTGAATTAGTTGCTGCAATACCCCGGGATTCCAGCAAAGATATAATTGAGTTGAAAGTTCGAATGGGGTATTCTTTGAAATATTTGCTTCGCAGCTCTTCTTTTAAGATTCCCTTCCGTAACGGGTGTTTTTGGCTATTTTCATATAAATGCCCGGTTATTTTATTTCCAATCTCATCAAAACCGGTTTTGCTAATATAGGAATTCCGGTTATCAACTGTTAGACGCTCAACCTGTTCCTGCTCAACCAGGTCGTCTAATATTTTAGGAAGCTCTTCGTTGCCCGCACCGGTTTCGGTTATTATTTCTTCTGGAGATAATACTTTAAATAATGCACTTTCAAATAACTGTAATACAATTTCATCCGGACTGCCTTCCTGTTGAATGGCAATCTGCCGGAGTACTGACTCATTGAATCGCTTCTGTTTAGGCGGACGCGGATCGATTATAGTGCCGCCGCCGATGGTAACAACCGGTGAATAGAAACGAATCACAAAACGATCGTTCTTAGAGCTAACAACGGGTTTTTCCAAGACTATTTGAACGAACCCCTGATCCCCGGGCTGAAGCTCGTCATGTTCTAACAACACCACTCGGCCAAAGGCTTCATCAGTACCCAGGTGAAAACGGATTCGAGCCCAGTTTTTTAAAGGCCTGGGGCTTGATTTTAACAGCAAAAGATTAACATTCACGCGATAGGAAGGGCTTAGCCAGCCTGGCGTAACCAGAACATTTCCCCTTTTAACTTCAGTAAGATCGATACCCTGCAGGTTGACAGCCACCCTTTGTCCGGCCAGAACCTCTTCCACTTTAGAATTATGGACCTGCAAGGTCCGTACCCTGGCACTGATCTCCTGGGGGAGGATCTGTAAACTGTCGTTTACTTTTATTCTTCCCGACCATAGAGTGCCGGTAACAACAGTTCCAAAACCGGTCATGGTAAAAACACGATCAATAGGCAGTCGTGTTTTTCCCGCAGCCGGCTTTTCCTTAACTTTTTCCGCTAGTTGAGCAATTTGATTCAATAATTCCGATATATTTTCACCAGTTACCGACGAAACGGCAATAACCGGCCATGATTCTACTGGGGTTCCCTTTACGTAATCATGAATTTCTTCTTCTACCAGCATAAGCCACTCTTCGTCAACCAGGTCTTTCTTGGTTAGAACTACTATTCCCTGTTCAATTCCCAGTAGTTGAACAATGTCCATATGTTCCCGTGTTTGCGGCATAATTCCCTCATCCGCAGCTATGACGAATAGAACCAGATCTACTCCAAATGCCCCTGCTAACATTTGACGAATGAAACGCTCATGTCCGGGAACATCCACGATGCCGGCTAGTTGCCCGTTGGGCAGTCTTAGAGGGGCAAACCCTAATTCTATGCTGATACCTCTTTTCTTTTCTTCCTGTAGACGATCGGTATCAACTCCCGTCAGGGTTTGAACTAAAGCAGTTTTTCCGTGATCTATGTGTCCTGCAGTTCCGATGATAACCCGTTTCAACTGGCCGCCTCCTCAAGATACCTGTATATTAATGCTGGCAAAAGTTCAATTTCTCCAGCCAGAAGCGTACGAACGCTGAGTGCTATCACTCCCTCTTTGATTCGAACCAGGACAGATGGATTTCCCCGTCTAAGCTTGTCTACCAATTTCTCTGCATGATCAGTTGTTATTGTCACAGCGTAGCCCGGCAATTCCTGTAAGGGATAGGCGCCTCCGCCTACTTTATCTATGGTCTCTACAACTTCAATATTAATAATATGATTACCCTTACTCCTGTTTAAGGCCTCTGCTAACCTCGAGGCTTCAGCCTTTAATTCTCCCGGATCTCGCCCCAGCATCTTCAAAACAGGAATTCTGTCTTCCGGGGATTGAGTCAAATAACAACTCAAGGTGGCTTCTAATGCGGCAATGGTTAACTTATCTACTCGTAAAGCCCTGAGTAATTGATTTTTCTTCATCTTATCAACATATTTTCTTTTGCCGGCGATAATCCCCGCCTGAGGTCCCCCCAGAAGCTTGTCTCCGCTGAAGGTAACAATATCTATTCCTGAGGCCAAACATTCCTGAACTGTTACCTCAGGTTCCAATCCCCATTTACCGCCATCTATCATAGTCCCACTGCCCAGGTCATACATAACCGGCATATCAACCCGTTTTCCCAGCGTAACTAAATCTTCTAAGCTGGTTTCGTAAGTAAAACCCAGAATACGGTAGTTTGAAGTATGCACTGCCAGTAATAGTGCAGTATTATCTGATACCGCATCTTCATAATCCCGGCTATAAGTTTTATTGGTGGTTCCTACCTCTATCAGGTTTGCACCACTTAATTTCATAATCTCTGGAATGCGAAATGACCCACCAATTTCCACTAATTGGCCTCTAGATACAATAACCTCTTTGCCCAGGGCAAGGGTATTTAAGGCCAACAATACGGCTGCAGCATTATTGTTCACCACCAAAGCTGCTTCGCAGCCGAGAAGACCGGTCAATAAGGGTTCTACATGACTGTACCGTGATCCTCGCGTTCCGTTTTCTAGATCGAACTCCAGGTTGGTATAGCTCTCGGCAATGCTTTTGATTCGATCTGCTGTCTCTGGCGCTAACACAGCTCTACCCAGGTTAGTATGAAGAATAACTCCACTGGCATTAATTACTTTTATTAAGCTGCCTCTGCTCCAGACCATTAATCGGTTGGAGACTCCGTCCACCACGCATTGCCGGATTTCTTCCCTGGTCAATTGTTCGGGGATCAATTTCAGTTTACGACGATATTCATCGATTTCGCTGCGTATACAGGTTACTACTACCGGCCTGTGGTAGTGGTTTAAGATGTCCTGCAGCCCTTGATCCGCAATAATCTCATCAACTGACGGTAGAACACGAAGGTCCATCGAATCCACCCTTTCTGAATATATCCAGGGATCCACTTTTCCCCGCCATATAAAATACCTGTTTAAAAAACTCTGCCCCATCCACCCTTTGTAACGATAGATAGTCTATTACCCAAATACCTTACCCCCAGTGTAATTAACAAAACAACTCCCGCACAGCCAAAAGCGGGATATATAGATGCTACCAGGGTGGCGAAACTTTGAAACGCCAGGGGCAGTGCTAAAGAAACAGAAACCAGCAAAGACGTAGTATATCCTAATCCGCTAAAATGGCTAAATCTCTGGGCAAAACCATATGTATTGCCAATTGCCGTAGTAAGAATCCCTAACCACAACACCAACAAATAAATGTATTTAGCAAATGGTGCCAGACTGCCGGCAACATACAGCATAGGTATCTCATAATGAAGTATTACGGGTAAATGCTTGCTAAGGGCGAGATAGCAGATGATTATAATAAAGCCCAGGATAATCCCGCCGATAGTTGCCCCAATTATAGTCTCTCCCGGGCTGGCAATCTTTAGGTACTCAATTAGAACAACCATAGCCAGGGAGAAGTTATAAGCAGTATATAAGATTCCAGCTAACAGCCAACTATGTTTAACTGGTGGCAGCAGGTAGGACGGAACTGGGCCCGGATGATGGCTTTGAAATAAAACAGCACTACCCGCTAGGATTAATAATAACAGAATCTTGGTCGGTACCAAAAGATTATAAGCCTTGACCAGGCCATTGTGTCCACCTATAAGGAATAACACTATTCCCAGATACGCACAAATGATTCCCAGGTTTTTAGGGAGATAAAGGTGTTCGTAGAACACCGCTCCACTTGCGGATAGCATCGTACATGTACCGAGAAACAAAAATATCGACAGTACTATGTCCATTACGGTTGATACCGGGCCAAATAACTTTTTTATAGCCGACTGATAGTTGTTTAATCCATACCTAGCAGCCCATGACATCAGAATGTACCCGAACAGGGCAAACAATACCCCGGAAATGATTATGCCCTTCAACCCATCGTTCTCGTACCTTACAAAAAACTGCAGTATTTCCTGCCCGGAAGCAAAACCGGCTCCTACTACTGCACCCAGGTAGCCCCAAGCAACAATCAAAATCTTATTTTTCACCCCACGTCCCCCTCTGGTTATTTATATAACTGCGGGGGTATTAACATGTCAGATTCGTGGTTAACTCAGAATGCTCGTCTCAGGTCTTTAATATTAAAGAATCTCTTTTGGGTCTTACCTCAGAGTATAAATGAAACTAATTCGGTTAAGACTTCTATGAAAAGATCATGGAGGCTAATCGAAATGAATTCCCTGCTGGCGCCAACTTATTCACCTATATCGGTCAAGCACAATGATCCTGCCAGCCCAATAAGAATTAAGAAAACCCTGGCTGCCATGATCGATGGTTTAAACCAGGATAAACGAACCCTTGTATTTCTCTGTATTGGAACAGATAGGTCCACTGGAGATTGCCTGGGGCCGTTGGTAGGTACCCGACTGTTACAACGCGGCTATGAACTTCCCGTCTATGGCACTCTAGACGATCCCGTACATGCACTTAACCTTAGTGACAAGTTAGAGGAAATAAAAAACATCCATTCAGATCCCTTCATCGTAGCGATTGACGCTTGCCTTGGCCGCTCTGACAGGGTAGGTTATATTAACGTTAAACAGGGGGCACTGAATCCAGGAACTGCCTTGAATAAGGATTTACCTGCGGTAGGAGATGTGCATATATCGGGAATTGTTAATGTCGGAGGGTTTATGGAACACATAGTACTGCAAAATACCAGATTGAGTATCGTTTATTCAATGGCCGAAGTCATATACTGGGGAATTATATTTTCCTAATATTGGGAATAGTGGTTACTTCTTTGTATTGCTCGTTTCAGCCGCCATATCGCAGTTCCCTAAAAGCCGGCCACCCTCTTCCACAATTAATACATTGGCTTTAACATCTCCATTAATTGTCCCGGTGGGGGTTATTTCCAGCCTATCACTAGCAATTACATTACCTTCAACTTTTCCAGCTATTAAAATGTTCGTTACAAAAATGTTTCCTTTAACCTTGCCCTGATTCCCGATTACCAGGTCGCCTTTAACATTTAGAGATCCATCAACGGTGCCGTCGATTCTTATTGATCCCTCAGAGTTAATATCTCCCTTAATTGCGGTCTTGCCTGCTATGACCGTATCGATATTTTCGTATCTTACATCCTTTTTACCCAGCAAATTAATTGTTCCTCCTTATGGTAAGTAGGTTGAAGGATTAATTGGTTGACCTTTCTTCTCTATAATGAAATGAACGTGCGGTCCTGTGCTGCGGCCACTGCTGCCAACCAGAGCAATTTTTTGTCCTTTCTTAACCCTTTGCCCCTTAGTTACTAATATTGACGAATTGTGTCCATACCATGTTTTTAATCCGTTTTTATGATCAATCTGAACCAAACGTCCATATCCATTTTTCCATGATGCGTATACAACAACTCCGTCACCAGCCGCTAAGACTGGAGTTCCACGGTCCGCGGCAATATCTATTCCGTCATGGAATTCCTGATTGCGGCCAAAAGGCGATCGCCTCATCCCAAAAACTGATGTTATCCTGCCTATAGTGGGCCAATAATTAGGAAGGCCCCGATAATATTTTTGATTGGATTCGACTTGGTCAAGCAGCTTTTCAGTTTGCCCCTCTTGAAGTTCTACTAGTTCGCTGGCGCGGTCTGCTTCCGAGAGTAGGGCATTGGCATCCAGGGAACGAATATTACGGGCTACTCCGCCCATCCCTCCCCGGGATGATGTAGTTTGGCGATCAGTTCTAACTGGTAACCCCATTAAGTGTTTAATTTCTTGTTGTTGCTGTTGGACCTTATTATTCTTTGTCTCAAGGTCAATTAGTTTTTCTGCCAGCTTTTTTATTTCCCGGTCCTTTTTCTGATTATCATCTTTAATAGCATGAACTCTGGCCAAGTCCGCTCTGGATTGCCAGTAAGTATATCCCATGTATGCAATGGCTAATGAAAGAAGGCAAATAGCCACCATCGCTGCCTTCATTAATTTATGGGATAAGGAATATTTTCTGGTGCCTTCTGTGTTATTGGGAATAACTAAAACAGTTATTTTTTGGTTCTTGGTTTTTTTATTCTTAGCCAGGTTTATCACCTTTTCTCTTGCGCTTGCTTAAGTGCATTTTTTTCCTCATTACTCAGTGCATGAGGTGACACATACTTTTCTACCTGTTTAGCATACACCCTGGTTTCTTCTCTCCCGTGAATCCCGGTTAGAATAAAACCGTTGCCTTTATCGTCTAATACCGCCATGGAAAACGATAGATCTCCTCCTACATCGGGGAAAGCTTTATATCTGACCATTGATATTCTACTGACTAGATCCGGTATTCTGATTTCAATTGAATTTATACGATCTTGCAGTCTGTGGATTTCTTCCTCGTTTTTTCCTTCCTTATTAACTACTTGGAACAATATAGATTCTAAATTTCCGGGCTCATATGAATTGAAAACCTGTTCATATCTCTGAATTATTCGGTTAAATATAATATTACGTCTCCAAATTACCAGGCATAGCACAATGATGCATAAAATCAATCCTAGTTGAAGCCATAAAATGTTATTATTAATAATTAGTAATAGACTGTTCACGGCACATCCTCCACGAAATATCTTATAAAATAATAAAGTATGTCGTAATTAATCTCAACCCCATACGGGAGTGATATTTGGGAGGCTAATATGAAAATCGCCTATTTTGACTGTTTTTCGGGAATTAGTGGTGATATGATTTTAGGCGCACTTTGTGATCTTGGCGCTGACCTGAAAGAAATAGAAGGTGCTCTAAATGAATTACTTTCTTTACCCATTAAACTCGATAGAAATAGAGTAACCATTAAGGGCATTTCGGCAACCGATGTACTAATTGATTATCCCAAGACTCACCGTCTGGCAAGTTTTTCGGAGATTAAAGCACTTATTGAAAATAGTTCGCTGGAACACGTTGACAAAGAAAGGTCGCTGGCAGTTTTTGACCGCCTGGCCGACGCTGAATCTGCAATTCATGGCGTTTCTAAGGATAATGTGCATTTTCATGAATTAGGTGATCTTGACACCATTATAGATATTGTTGGTAGTATAATCGCTTTGCGGCAGCTTCAAATAGGTAAGATATGTTCCTCACCTATACCCTTGTCAAGAGGCTTTGTATCCACTATGCATGGCCTGTATCCATTACCAGCCCCCGCTGCCCTTGCTCTATTGCGCGGAGTTCCCTGTGAGGGTGTCCCGGACGACATTGAGCTAGTAACCCCTACTGGTGCCGCAATTCTAACCACCCTTTGCGACTGTTATAGTAACATTCCAGATATGAAGATACTTAGTATCGGCTATGGCGCTGGTAAACTAGTCCGTAAAGATATACCGAATGTTTTAAGGATAGTTCAGGGAGAAGTGGTTTCCATATCTTCAGTTGAGCAGGTTGGTGTCATTGAGACCAACCTTGATGACAGTACTCCAGAACTATTATCTGCCCTTTTTGAACGTTTTTTCTCTTTGGAAGGCTCTTTAGATTTGACAGTTACTCCGACCATTATGAAGAAGAACCGGCCCGGCCTGACTATTCAGTGCCTGGTGGTTCCATCCTTGGTCCCGGCTTTTACAGATCTGCTTTTCCGTGAGACTACGACCATTGGCGTCCGTTACCGAATTGAAAACCGGTATACTATGGCCCGATACGAAGATTTTCTAGATACCCGATGGGGAAGGGTAAAAGTAAAGAGATGGATTGACCCTGATGGCAACAAAAGGGTCTCTCCGGAATATGAGTCATGCAAGGCAATCTCCGATAGGTATGGTGTTTCCGTTCGACAGGTTTACGAGGAAATATGGGGTTATTTATTCAAGTCAGATCCATCTCCCCAGTAAATGTTTCACGTGAAACATTTACTGGGTTATCCCTAACAGTTCTAGTATCCTTTCTAGATCCTCATCATCAACAAAGGTTACTTCTAGTCTGCCACCCCGTTTATGTCTCTTAACAATGACTCTGGTTCCAAGGTGTTCCTGTAGCCGTTCTTCCAAATCAACTATGTTTATGTCTTTCTCTTCTTTATCCTTCTTTGCGCCGGCCTCCGAAGCCCTAACCGACAAATTGTTCTGTATAATTCTATTTGCCATTTCTATCTGGTGCTTCTTTTCTTTTAAACTCAGAATTGCCCTTGCATGTCCGGCAGTTAACTTGCCATCTGCCACCATTTCCACTATTTCATTGGGTAATGACATGATCCTTATGGTATTTGCTATATGGGATCTACTCTTGCCTATTCTTACTGACAGTTCTTCCTGGGTATAGCCTCTCTTATCAATAAGCTCTTTATATGCTATTGCTTCTTCTATTGGATTCAGATCTTCTCTCTGTAAATTCTCTATTAGTGAAGCCTCGATTGCATTCTTATCTTCCATGTCTTTAACTATTACCGGCACAGTCTTAAGACCGACTATACCAGCAGCCCTAAATCTTCTTTCACCTGCGATAATTTCAAAATTGCCGTCCTCTAAAGATCTTACTAAAATTGGCTGTAATATTCCGTGTTCCTTAATTGATAGAGCCAATTCATTTAAACTATCGTCTTTAAATATCTTTCTTGGTTGATCCTTGTTGGCCACAATTCTTTCAATGTTGATTTCGTAGGAATCTATTGTATTGTTTCCCTCTATCGCAAAGAGGGCTTCCAAACCTTTTCCCAACGCTCTTTTACTCACGTTCCATCACTTCCTTGACCAATTCTAAATAAAGTTCTGCCCCTCTCGATTTTGAATCATAGGCCATTATCGGTTTCCCATAACTTGGGGCCTCACTTAAACGAACATTTCGAGGAATAATCGTTCTATAAACCATATCCGCAAAATGCCTTTTTACTTCTTCGACTACTTGAATAGATAGGTTGGTTCTTCCGTCAAACATGGTCAAAACAATTCCTTCTATTCTCAGCTGTGGGTTTAATCCCTTCTTGATGAGACTTATACTATGCATTAATTGGGTAAGACCTTCAAGGGCGTAATACTCACATTGAAGGGGAATCATTACCGTATCCGTCGCTGTAAGAGCGTTAACCGTTAATAATCCTAATGATGGCGGGCAATCAATTATTATGTAATCGTATCTGTATTTTTCCGTCGTTATTGCTGTCTTAAGTCTACCTTCTCTATTTGTCGCCGCAGCCATTTCTACTTCAGCACCGGCCAATTCAATGGTCGACGGTATAATCTCTAGCCCCTGTATATCAACATTTATACGTACGTCCGACATTGCCTTTCCATCAGCTATTACATTTGCAATACTTCCTTTTAATTTGCGGCGGTCAACGCCTAATCCGCTGGTGGCATTTCCCTGAGGGTCCATATCTACCAGCAAGACCTTTTTCCCTTGGAAAGCCAGTCCACATGCTAAATTCACGGCAGTTGTCGTTTTGCCGACGCCTCCTTTTTGGTTGGCCACGGCAATAACTTTGCTCAAGCAACATACCCCCTCGTTCTACCTTATATCTCGAGTATATTATTATTTATCTTTCTAGTCACCTAAACGATCCAATACTTTTAGGCTGTAGCAATTCCTGAAAATGAGTAAATTCAACCTCCACTTCTTTTTTGATCAATACATTATTCATTATAATCCACCATTCATACATTTTTCTAAAATATTATGTGGTTATTACAAAATCCTCATTTCTTGTTTATAATTTTACCAATTTTGTACGATCTCGAACGTTTGTGCGGGTGGTGATTCGCTATCTTGTTCTTCATTAGACCTATCCAATTTTTTTAATATATAAATAAAAGAAGGTCGACTGGCATTGGTTTTTGCGATGTGTTTGCAATAAAAAAAACCTGCTTTTATCGCAGGTCTTAAATGCTTCCTTTTTTTTACTTTATTTATTGTTCATAATTGGTATTCGTATGGTTATCTCCAGTTCATTTTCCCTTCGTTCTTCATTAATCGATACATTGACGCCCGAATTCTTGGCCCTTCTAACCGTTTCTCTAATAGTATTCACATATATTCTTGCATCCTTAATAATTACAGACATTCGTTTTTTCTGGCTATTGTCACTTATTTCCCGGGAAATATTTTTATTAATAAGATCAATAAGCTCATCCGTTTCCTTTACCGTCAGTTCTTTCTCGTATATCTGATTCAAAACATCCACCTGGGTCTCATAACTATTTAGCTTTAGCAATGCTCTTGCATGTCTCTCGGTAATAACATCTGGAGCTATCCTGGCTTTTATTTCTTCATTCAGTTTAAGTAATCTTAATTTATTGGCAACTGCAGACTGGCTCCGCCCGACCTTTGCCGCTATTTCTTCCTGGGTTAATCCAAACTCGCCTATCATTTGTGCATATGCCATTGCTTCTTCAAAGTAATTTAAATCTTTACGTTGAACGTTTTCAACCAGTCCAGCTATGGCGGCTTTTTCGTCGTCCATATCAACAATAACTGCTGGTACTTCAACCCAGCCAGCCATTTGGCATGCTCTCCAACGTCTCTCTCCGGCGATTAGTTCATATCCCTCACGTGATTTTCGTACCGCAATTGGCTGTATCAAGCCCACCTCTTGAATTGATCTAGCTAAATCACGCATTTCTTCCTGGTCAAAAACCTGGCGAGGTTGATATTGACCTTTATGTATTTCGTCTATCTTTATATATATTATGGGGTTATTTTTATTTGCTTTTCCGATTAGGCGTTCCCAAGGTTTCACAAGCTGCACTCCTATAAAGGTCTCTTTTTTGCCAATCCCCCGCGTCGGGGATATCTATCTGAACAATACTCTATCTTTTCAACCTTAACGAGGAAACGGGTCTTACCGTTTACCTCATACTTCTCCACGCTCCTAACAATTCCTCCTAATATGTTTAAGGCTCCTTTACAGTTCTCCAATTCCAAGTCTATACCAGGTCCTTTCCATGCAATAACTTGTCCGCCTAATCGCAATAGGGGTAAGCCCCATTCCAATACAACTGATAAGCTCGCTACAGCCCTTACGGTAACCAGGTCAACCGTATTGCGAAATTCATTTTTTCTTCCCAGTTCCTCTATTCTATCTCGAATAACCAGAGAATTCTGTAAATGTAATTGTTCAATTGCCATACTCAAAAAATCATATTTCTTAAGATCAGATTCCACCAGGACAAATTTGCTTTTCGGCAATCTTATAGCAAGGGGTATTGCTGGTAGGCCCTGACCGCTGCCAATATCTATTACACTGACTTCTTCGTTTTCCAATACTTTAACTAAAGATAGGCTATCCTCGATATGATCCCATAATTCTTCCCGGGTGGTTTTTCGGCTAACCAAGTTATGTTTTTTATTTTCTTCTTCAATAAGCTCGAGGTACTTTTCCAGTAACGCTTTCATTTAACCCGGCCTTTTCATTTTTTCCAGGTGAATCAACAATACACTTATATCAGCTGGAGAAACACCTGTGATTCGTGATGCTTGCCCGATCGAATTAGGCCTGACTTTCTTAAGTTTGTATCTAGCCTCATTAGATATTCCCTCAACTAAATCATAATTTAGTTCCTGGGCAAGTTTTTTATTTTCCATTACATCGAATTTTTTTATTTGCTCAAGTTGTTTCCTTATATATCCCTCGTATTTGCAGTCAATCTCTACCTGTTCCCATATATCTTCTTCATACTCTATACCTGGTTCCATAAGCCACGTAAAATCTTGTCCTTTGACTTCTGGTCGACGAAGTATTTGCCAGGCATTTGTTTTTTCTTTTAATGTTGTTGAATTTCTCCGACTAAGCAACTCATTGATTTCGTCGTCATTTGAATTTATTGATTTTTCTTTTAACTGATCACTTACCATACGTATAGATGTTTTTTTCTTTTCCAACTGTTGTATTCTGTCTTCACTGGCTAATCCAATTTCATATCCTACTGGTGTCAGCCTTTGATCAGCATTATCCTGTCTCAGCATTAATCTATATTCTGCCAGTGAAGTCATCAGTCTATATGGTTCATCTATCCCTTTAGTAACTAAATCGTCAACTAAGACACCGATAAAAGCCTCGCTGCGTTTTAATATTAATGGATCCCTATCTTGAACATAGAGGGCTGCATTAATTCCTGCCATTAATCCCTGGGCTGCGGCCTCCTCATATCCAGAAGTTCCATTGATTTGTCCTGCGGTAAATAAACCTTTTATATCTCTGCACTCCAGATTAAGTTTCAGCTGCGTTGGTATAATGTAATCGTATTCGATAGCATAACCCGTTCGAATAATTTTCACATTTTCCAAACCAGGCAGACTTTTCAGAACCAGAATTTGAACATCTTCTGGCAGGCTGGTATTCAACCCTTGTACATATACTTCATCTGTATACCGCCCTTCGGGTTCTAAAAATATCTGGTGAGCATCTTTTTCTGCAAATCTTACTACCTTATCCTCAAAAGAAGGACAGTGACGTGGACCAATTCCTTTAATAACGCCAGAATATAATGGGGATCTATGCAGGTTATCTTTTACAATTTGATGGGTCGTCTTATTACTATGGGTAAGCCAGCAAGAAATCTGTGATTTTAATACTCTAGGACTCATAAATGAGAAATTAAGAATATTTACGTCCCCGGGCTGTTCTATTAATTTTGAGTAGTCCATGCTTCGGGCATTTATCCTTGGCGGGGTCCCGGTCTTAAACCTTCCCAGGGTCAGCCCCAGTTCTTTCAGGCTATCGGATATCATCCTGGCCGGGAACTGGCCGTTGGGTCCACCTTCATAAGCCAGGTCACCTATTATTATTCGACCTTTCATATAAGTCCCTGTAGTTATTACCAGACTACGTGAGCTAAACTCTGCTCCGGTTCGAGTTATTACGCCTGATACTCTTCCGCAAGTAGTTTGAATCCTTTCCACCTCTGCCTGTACTACATCAAGGTTGGGTTGATTCAAAAGGACCCGAACCATTTCTTTCTGGTATTCCTTCTTATCGGCTTGTGCCCTAAGGGCTCGGACGGCCGGACCCTTACCGGTATTCAGCATGCGCATTTGGATGCAGCTCCGGTCAATATTAAGAGCCATTTCACCGCCGAGGGCATCGATTTCTCTTACCAATTGGGCCTTGGCTGGCCCTCCAATTGATGGATTACATGGCATTAGAGCAATATTATCAATACTCAATGTAACAAGCAGTGTTTTACAGTTCATTCTGGCCGCTGCCAGAGCCGCCTCACATCCTGCATGTCCTGCCCCTATTACAATTACGTCGTATTCTCCTGCCCGATATTCCATATTCGCTTCCTCTCATTTACCAATACAAAAGTCAGTAAATATTTTATCAATAATATCTTCCCTGATTTGTTTTCCGGTTAACTCCTCAAGACACTTGACCGCTCCCCAGGCGTCTACCGCAAGACAATCCAAGGGCATCTTTTCTTCAATTCCCTGTAAAACATCGCTTAAATATTCTCTAGCCTTAAGGATTAATTTCTCTTGTCTCATATTAACCATAATCTCTTCGCCGTCACAATGGCTAGAATTGCTTAATGCAATTTCCTTAATGGCGTTTTCCAATGGGCTAATGTTTCGCTCAAACTTGGCTGATATTTTAATAACAAGACCTTTTTCAATGTTTTCATCAAGCTGAAATTCGTTTATTTCTATATCCTGTTTATTCAATATAATTATTCTTTTCTGGTCTTTTGTGGCCTCTAGAACCATCCTATCTTCTTCATCCATTTTTTTTGAACTGTCTAAAACAACCAATACAATATCGGCCTCCGTTAAGGCCTCAAGGCTTTTATTTACACCTATTTTTTCTATTTCGTCGTTTGTCTCCCTTATTCCGGCTGTATCCATTATCCTAACTGGTATACCCTCTATTAAGATATAATCTTCTATTACATCACGAGTTGTTCCTGGTATGTTAGTTACAATGGCTCTTTCTTTTCGTAACAGAGTGTTCAGCAGTGTTGATTTGCCTACGTTTGGTTTTCCGGCTAAAGCTATTCTGATTCCTTCTTTGTATACCCTGGTTCTCTTACCACCGGCTATAATTCTATTAAAGTTATCTATTGCTTTCAGGACGGAATCCTTAATTTCGTTCAAATCCGGGTCGCCTACTTCATCTGGAAAATCTATGCTGGCCTCTAAACGTGAATTAACACTTACCATTTTCTCTTCTATCTCTAATATGTCCTTGCTTAGGGCGCCCATAAGATTTCTGGCAGCCAATTCTAATGCCCGGTCACCCTTTGCCCTAATAACGTCGATTACCGCTTCAGCCTGTGTCATATCAATACGACCGAGTAAAAATGCTCTTTTAGTAAATTCACCGGGATTAGCTAATCTGGCGCCACTTTTAAGAACCGCTTCCAAACATCTTCTTGCAACTCGCTGGCCCCCGTGGCAATTAATCTCTACAACATCCTGGCCAGTATAACTATGGGGGGCACGCATAATACCTACTAATACTTCGTCGATAATCCGCCATTCCTTATCGTAAATCCACCCCAGGGTAAGAGTGTGGCTCTTAACCACATCCAATGGTTTCCCTGAGCGACTCTTAAACATGCTATTAACCAGTGGCAGGGAAGTGTTTCCACTGACTCGTACTATGGCAATACCGCCTTCTCCCATGGGAGTGGCCAGGGCTGCTATGTTTTCTTCCACTTCAAACCACCCTAACAAGACAGGCGCGGCTAAATCAGTTCCCTTAATTCCGTGCCTGGCAGTACTTTATTCATTAGCCCTTGCCATAAATATGGCAAGGAATGTTATTTAGTAAAGTGCAAGACAGGCACGGCCAGATCAGTTCCCTTGTTTCCGTGCCCGGCAGTACTTTATTCCTATGGACGATTGCGCTTGTTTTAAACCTTACTAAGCCGGGCCAAACGCTACTCTATCTGATCTCCTCGCCAACAACACCAGAGGCTTGTTTCGCCGGCGGCGGGTGTTGTAGCGGCTCTCGAATGTCGCTTCGTCAGCTGTTTGACCAAGTCTCTCGCAAAGATTTCTGTCTAAAACAGGAAGCTTTATTCCTCGAACCAAACCGAAGTATAAAAAAAAGGCCTTACGGCCTTTTATCTTTTTAAGGATATAACTACTTTTCGATTTGGCTCGTCACCCTGGCTGAACGTTACTATTTGCGGGTCATTTTGTAAGGCCGTGTGAATTATCCTACGTTCTTGCGAGTTCATCGGTCTCATTACCACGCTTTTTCTGGTACGCTTGACCTTGTCAGACAGTCTTACCGCCAGGCTTTTTAAGGCCTCTTCCCTTCTTAAACGGTAATCCTCAACGTCTAGAACTACCCTTACTCTTTCTTCGGTTTGCCGGTTAACCATTAACCCTAAAAGAAACTGTATTGAATTTAACGTTTCACCTTTTCTTCCTATTAAAAGTCCCATATCTTTCCCGGTCAGATTTATCCTTACCATTCCGGGTTGGTATTCGACTTTCTCAATATTGTAGTCTATTTTCATGGCATTAAGTATCGACTCAAGTTTAACTCGGGCAATAACCTCCGGTTTTTCTCTAAGACTTACCTTAACGACGGCTGGTTTCTTGCCGATAACCCCCAGCAATCCTTTAGATGGTTCCTCTATAACTTCAACAACAACATCCTCTAAAGCAACTCCTAATTCATCCAATGCCAATCTTATGGCTTCATCAACGTTTTTTCCCCTTTTTTCTACTGTCTGCATTCTTCTTTCCTCCTTTACCCTCGTTTCTATCCTTATTACGAATTTCCGCGCTCTCAGCCACCTCTATTACTTGTCCATTGGTTCCGCTTAATGCTAAGTTTTGTTTGCTTCGATAGTTGACATACAATTGCTGTAAAATACTTAATAAATTAAAAACGACCCAATACAACGCCAACCCGGATGGAAATCTAGTGGCCATCCAGGCAATTAAGATCGGCATCATAAAAAGCATAGATTTTTGAGTAGGGTCATTGGTATCTACCATTGAAACTTTTTGCTGGACATAAGTGGTCAGACCAGCCAGTAGGGGCAATAGATATATAGGATCTTTTTGGCTAAGATTTGGAACCCAGAGGAATATGGCATGAGCAGCTACAGAATACTTGAATTTGGCCAGAGCTTGGTAAAAGGCCATTAATATAGGAAGCTGAATGAGTAAAGGCAGGCACCCACCCAGCGGGTTGACCCCATTTTCCTTATAAAGGCTCATCATTTCAGATTGAAGCTTTTCCGGAGTGTCTTTATGTTTTTCCTGCAGGGCTTTCATTTTGGGCTGGATTTCCTGCATAGCCCGCATTGATTTAAGTTGGCTGTTGGTTAAAGGATATAATACCACTTTTATTAATAAAGTAATTATAATAATCGCAACACCATAATTGGGTAACCCAATTAGCTCGCTAATATGATAACAAAACTGAATCAGGTCGGAAAACTTATCAACCAGAAAATGCCACGCTTGTGACAAATCTTTCCCGTCAGGCTCAATAAAGGCCTGTTCGGGATCACCTCCTTAAATCAGGGAACCGGATCGTAACCACCCGGGTGAAATGGGTGACATCTCGATACCCTCTTTAGTGCCAGTAAACTGCCTTTCCAGGCTCCGTATTTTTCAACCGCCTGCAATGCATAAGTCGAACAGGATGGAATATACCTGCATGAAGGTTTTTTAAGTACAGTTAAAAAGCGGTATACCTTGATTATTTTAACCAATAACTTAGCCATCAAAACAATCCTGCTTTATTAAACAGATTGTTAATATCCAGAACCATTTGACCAAATTGAGCGTCTACTGCCACTTTTCTTAACACCAGTATGACGTCAAATCCTGTGTTGACTGAATCTTTTTTTTGTCTAATGATCTCTCGGGAACGCCTCTTAAGTTTATTTCTGACAACGGCGTTTCCTACTTTACTACTGGCTACCAGAGCATAGCGATTAAAAGGCAACCCGTTATTCAATACGTACGCAACATAAAAACGTCCCCATAACTTTTTACCTTTATAGGTTTTTTGAAAATCTGATTTTTTCTTTAAAGAAACGTACGTATTTGCCAAACCGGGCTACCTTCTTAGAGTAAATTAAAGGCCGATTTCCGGCCTAAGCTGACAATACCTTGCGTCCCTTTTGTCTTCTGCGACTAAGCACCTTACGTCCACCCGCAGTTGACATTCTTTTACGGAATCCATGTACGCGCTGCCGTTTCCTTCTTTTTGGCTGAAAAGTCCTTTTCATATAAAATCTGGTACCTCCCTTAAGTTCCGATGCAATTATCATTATATTTTCTGGTACCTTGAGTGTCAAGAAAACAGCGTTCCAACCATCTTCAAATTTCTGACTTCATCTGATATTATGTAAGTTAGATTCTGAGCGGGATACGTTATTAACATATCAACAGTACTCACGGACAAGCCGTCTTTATTTTATCCACAATTGCACAGGGGGACCATATGAGTGATTTTTCTCTAATTTGGGAAAGGGTTTTGGACTCTCTCCGTCTGGAGATAGACCAAACTAGCTTTCAAACCTGGTTTTCCACTACTCGATTTGAGCGATTTGAAGATAATCAATATTACATATCAGTTCCCGACCTATTCACCAAGGAATGGATTGAATCTAGATATTTTAATGTTCTAAACGATAAGATTTCTGCACTCACTAATAGTCCAATTCGTTTGGTAGTACTGGTTAAGGACGGCTCAAACCAGGACAATAAATGTTTATTTAACTTTAAATACACATTTGACTCATTTGTAGTGGGGAACAATAATCGCTTTGCCCACGCCGCATCTTACGCAGTTGCCGAAGCTCCTTCCCGATCTTACAATCCCTTGTTTATTTATGGAGGTGTAGGTCTCGGTAAAACTCACTTAATGCAGGCTATCGGTCATCATATCATCTCAAGAAACAATTCGGCCAAGGTAGTCTATGTATCTTCCGAACAATTTACTAATGAATTAATTAACTGTATCCACGATAATAAAACTCTAGAGTTTCGCAATAAATACCGAAATATAGACGTTTTACTGATTGATGATATCCAATTTCTAGCTAAAAAAGAACGAACACAGGAAGAGTTTTTCCATACTTTTAATACCCTTTATGAAGCTAACAAGCAGGTGGTCATTTCTAGTGACCGTCCACCTCGTGAAATCCCTACCCTGGAAGATCGCCTTCGTTCAAGATTTGAGTGGGGCCTTATAACTGACATTCAAACTCCAGACCTCGAAACCCGTATCGCTATTTTAAAGAAAAAAGCTCAGCTTGAACTTTCCGAAGTACCTAATGAGGTTCTTCTTTATATTGCTAATGACATTCAGTCTAATATTCGTGAACTCGAAGGTGCATTAAATAGAGTTATAGCATTTGCTAATTTCAATAATAAACCTGTTAATATTGAATCGGCGGCGGAAGCCTTGAAGGACATTCTACCCAGTCCAGTCCCGAAAAAGATTACTATTGAGATGATTAAAGAAACAGTTTCGGCTTATTTTTCTTTAAAACTGGGAGACTTAATTTCAAAAAGACGTACTCGTCAGTTAGCTTTTGCCCGCCAGATAGCTATGTACTTGGCACGTGAACTTACCGATAATTCTCTTTCTATTATTGGCGAAGAATTCGGCGGGCGTGATCATACAACTGTGCTTCATGCTTACGAGAAAATATCAGATGGTTTAAATAATGACCCTACCTATATTAATATTGTTTCTGAATTAAAATCTAAACTATGTGCTAGTTGAGTAGATAAGTAATTAACCTGTATTAAATTATTAACAACCTTGAGATTAAGGTATTCAAGCGTTTAAATTGTTTATTAACTTTTCAACAGCCTCTACTAGTAATTCTAAAATATTAATAAATTATTATTATATTCAGGAGGTGCCTGATGAAATTCACAATTGATCAAAATTCTTTATCCCAGGTGTCTTCAATGGTTCAGCGAGCCGCTTCTACTAAAGATACCATCCCTTCATTAAGCGGCTTGTTGATAACCGCAAACGAAGACAATAGTATTAGTTTTTTATCAACAGATCTCGAAATCGGAATAAAAAAGAAAATCGACGGAGCTGAAATACTTCAAACCGGTAGTGTACTGGTTAATGCCAGGTATTTTACTGATTTTGTGCGTTGTCTTCCCAGTACCAGTATTACTATGGAGCATGATATCGAAGTAAATAAATTAAAAATACAACACGGCAGATCAACAGGAACACTTAATGTTTATGATGGCGAAGAGTTTCCTGAATTACCTTTATCTAAATTAAAACAAATATGTTCTGTTCCACAAAAGGTTCTCAAGCAGAGTCTGAAAAAAACATTTTTTGCTGCTGCAGTAAGTCATTTTAAACCGGTTTTTTCCGGAATCCTTTTTGATTTTTCTAACGGTGTATTAAATATAGTTGCTTCTGATACACACCGTCTGGCTATGATCGAAAAAGAAGTAACAATGGCAGAGGAATGGACCGGACAATTAATAGTTCCAGCCAGAGCTATTCATGAATTATTGAGGATACTTGATGACACAGATGATGAAATAATAATTGGGTCAGCAGATAATAATATCGTATTTTACAATCAGGAAGGCAGTTTTCACATTCTATCCCGACTAATAGAGGGGCAATATCCTAATTACAATCAAGTTGTTCCCAAAGACTTCTCCAATAATTATTCAATCAACGCAGTTGTATTTGGGGAGGCTCTTGAGCGGGCCATGCTTATGCCCACCGATAGTAAGTCCATAAAAAGCGTTCAGCTTGAATTCATTAAAAATGAACTAATAATATCTGCTTATTCAGAAAGAATGGGGGATATAAAAGAAATTATAGAAAATATTACTATAGAGAAAGAGAAAGACATAAAAATTACATTTAACACTAGATACCTGTTGGATATAGTTAAAATAATCGAAGACAATAACGAAAACGTAATTCTTAAAGTTACCGGGGCCATGAGTCCAGCTTTAATCAGTGATCCTACTGATGAAAAATATACTTATGTCCTGGTCCCCTTACGCACCGGGTAGAAAGGAAGCTTATATTGCGTGTCACATCTTTGGCCGTTAAAGACTTTCGTAATCTGGAGGTTGTTCAATTTGAACCTCATCCAGGGCTTAACTTACTGATTGGCTCTAATGGTCAAGGAAAAACCAGTATACTGGAATCAATTTATCTTTTAGCTAATGACGCCAGTTTCCGGCCTGCTCGGGATAAGGATTTAATTAAGATAGGGAAAAGTTCTTATAGTATTAAAGCCAATTATGAGAACAACTCTTTAGAAAAAAGCATTGAAATAGACTACGTTTTAAATCAAAGAAAAATAATCAAAATCAATGGAAAAAAAACCTTTTCTCATTTGGATAGGCCAAAAATAGTTATGTTCAATCCCGATGACCTCTTTCTGGTTAAAGGACCCCCGCAGAACCGCCGCCTTTTTATTGATTACACCCTGAAACAAGTATCTAAAGAATTCACAGAGTTATCGTTGCGTTTTGATCAAATTTTAAAGAGAAGGAACTCTATTTTAAAATCTGAAAAGGTATCTCTCGAATTACTAGAGGCCGTGGATACGGTATTTACTGATCTAGCTTCGCAAATAATTTTGGCTAGGCTTAACTGGATTCAGCAATTAGAGAAAGAGATAATAAGCTATTTTATAAAACTCGGGGGTAATCAGAGCATTCGATTAACTTATGCCATGTCATTTCCAATTGATTCTGGTAAACTCAATCATTCCCTAATAAGACAAGCTTTATTGGACCACATTAAATCGCAAAAATCTCAAGAAACAGCAAGACGAACCAGTTTATTTGGACCGCACCGGGATGATATCAATATTTATCTTAATAACCTCAATGCAAGGCTTTTCGCCTCTCAGGGACAACAGCGGAGCATAGCTATTGCTCTGAAGTTTGCAGAATTACAAACCGCGCAAACTATGCATAACAGCTATCCGGTATTCCTTTTAGATGAAGTTGTAGCTGAACTCGACAACATAAATCGTAAAAAAATTCTGGAGTTACTTACCGAGGAATCGTTTCAGGTATTTTTAGCGTCAGTTGATATTTCGCTTTTCAATGAATCGAGTGGTAAAATTATAAAGGTTCAAGATGGGGGATTAGTTAATTAGAGAGGAGTAGCAACTATGTATTTACACCTTGGAAGCGATGAAATGCTGCCAATCGAAGAAATAGTGGCCATTTTAAATATAGAAGCCCCGATATCAGAATCCGTTAAAGAGATTATAGAACTGGCTTCAATAGAAAAAACATTAAAGCCAATTTGCAAGAAAGAACGAGCAAAGTCCCTGGTTATTACCAGCAGTTCTGTCTACCTGTCACCGATATCCTCAATTACATTATTCAAAAGATCAAATAGTGATTACAGGGAGGCCTAGCCTTATGGTTAAACCCAGCAAAGAATACAGCGCAGCTGATATTCAGGTCTTAGAAGGACTGGAAGCGGTAAGAAAACGCCCAGGTATGTATATTGGAAGTACAGGCCCTCGGGGCTTGCATCATTTAGTTTTTGAAATTGTAGATAACAGCATAGATGAGGCTGTTGCTGGCTATTGTAAAGCCATTTATGTAGAAATAAATGAGGATAACTCAGTAACTGTAAGGGACAACGGGCGTGGAATTCCTGTTGATATTCACCCCAAAATGGGAGTTCCTGCTTTGGAAGTTATTCTAACGACCCTGCATTCCGGTGCTAAGTTCGGGGGTTCTGGTTATACCATATCCGGTGGGTTACACGGGGTAGGGCTTTCTGTGGTAAACGCTTTATCAATCGAGCTTCAGATTGAAGTTGGCCGTGAAGGTTTGTTGCACCGGCAAGTGTATTCGAAAGGAATCCCGGTATCTTCGTTAGAGGTAGTAGGAGAAACATCGACAACCGGAACCATAATTACATTTAAACCAGATCCAGAAATTTTTGAGCAGGTTGAATTCACGTTTGAAATTATAGCGCAACGGTTAAGAGAACTCTCATTTCTTAATAAGGGCGTGTATATCAGTTTAGAAGACCATCGGAGTGGTCTAAAAAAAGAGTTCTTACAGAATGGCGGAATAAAAGATTTCGCGATCTACCTTAATAAAAACAAAGAAGTCATTAACCCGGACCCAATCTATTTCCATATAAACCGAGATCAAACTATTGTAGAAGCATCTATTCAATATAATACCGGTTACCTTGAAATCCTTTATTCTTATGCTAATAATATTCATACCCAGGAGGGAGGAACCCATGAAATCGGGTTCAAAAACGCATTAACCAGGGTTATTAATGAATACGCTAAAAAGGCAGGATTAATAAAGGAGCAGGACGGGAATCTGGCGGGCGAGGATATTCGTGAAGGGATGACAGCCATTATTTCCGTTTTGGTAAGAGAGCCTCAATTTGAGGGACAAACCAAGACCAAACTTGGGAATACAGAGGTTCGAAGTATAGTAGAGAGTGCGATTTACGAAAGTGTTAATGATTTCTTAATTGAAAATCCGGCTGTGGCCAGAAAAATTGTTGAGAAATCTATTGCATCAAAAAGAGCCCGGGAAGCTGCCAGAAAGGCCCGGGAATTAACCCGAAGGAAAAACGCCCTGGAGGTGTCAACCCTTCCTGGCAAGCTCGCTGATTGCAGTGAGAAGGATCCAAGTCTTTGCGAAGTATGTATAGTGGAAGGAGACTCGGCCGGAGGTTCAGCCAAACAGGGCCGAGACAGAAGAATACAGGCCATTTTACCCCTTAGAGGTAAGATACTTAACGTTGAAAAAGCCAGGATCGACAAAGTTCTATCCAGCGAGGAAATCAGAGCCCTTATTACAGCAATAGGAACAGGGATTGGCGATGATTTTGATATAGCCAAAGCCCGCTATCACAAATTGATAATTATGACAGATGCCGATGTGGACGGTTCCCACATTCGGATTTTACTGTTAACGTTCTTCTATCGTTTTATGAGGCCGATGATAGAAGCAGGGTATGTATATATTGCTCAACCGCCTTTATACAGGTTAAAAAGAGGTAACGAGGAACACTACTTTTACCGGGATCAGGAACTGGAACGGTTTTTAACGAATCAGGAGAATAAAAAATATAGGATTCAAAGATACAAAGGTCTGGGGGAAATGGACCCGGAGCAGCTTTGGGAGACCACAATGAATCCTGAAAAGAGAACCCTGTTACAGGTTTCCATCGAAGACGCAATTAGGGCGGACGAAGTATTTACTGATCTTATGGGGGAAAGAGTGGAACCACGTAAAGAGTTTATACAGGAGAATGCGCAGCGGGTAACTAACCTGGATATCTAACTTATCCCCAATAATGCACTATATAAATAAAGAGGGAGGGTTTTACTCTCCTTGTTTATTTAAAGGCGAATTTTATACACCATTAGCGAACTGTTTCAGAAACCATTTAAGATTAACTTACTGGAAATAAGATCCTATAGTTAAGAAGTAATCTATCTGGAAGAAAGTTGTATTAACAAGATTTTGTAACCTATTAACGATGTGTTAGACTATTTAGTGAATTAGAAATAGGCCTATGGGAGGAGAAAACCTTGCCAGAGATTGAATCCAACATAATACCGATAGACATAGAAAAAGAGGTCAGACAGTCTTTCCTTGATTATTCGATGAGTGTAATTGTTTCCCGGGCTTTGCCCGACGTAAGGGACGGCTTAAAGCCGGTTCATCGCAGGATACTATATTCTCTATATGAGCAGGGGATGACTCCGGATAAACCGCACCGAAAATCGGCCAATATTGTGGGGGAAGTACTGGGTAAATATCATCCTCATGGGGATTCGGCAGTTTATGATGCCATGGTTAGATTGGCCCAGGAGTTCTCCAGCCGGTATACGCTAGTGGATGGGCACGGCAACTTCGGATCCATTGATGGGGACTCGGCTGCTGCTATGCGGTATACCGAGGTAAGAATGAGACATTTGGCCCAGGAGATGCTGGTTGATATTGATAAGGATACGGTTCCTTTTCGGCCTAACTATGATGACTCCAGGGAAGAGCCGGTAGTCTTGCCTTCCCGTATTCCGAACCTCCTTATTAACGGTTCGGCCGGAATTGCGGTTGGCATGGCCACAAATATACCCCCCCATAACCTGGGAGAAGTTATTGATGCTCTGATATTATATCTCGATGATTCGATTGATAATTCAAGTGATAATAATTCAAGTGATGATTCAATTGTCGATTCGATTGAGAATACGAATATTCTTTCAAGATTGATGAAGACAATAAAGGGCCCGGACTTTCCAACCGGGGGAATAATAACTGGTGCAAAAGGAATCAGGGATGTCTATACTACTGGACGGGGCAGTATCAAGGTCAGAGCGAAAACAACTATTGAAGAATTAAAGGGCGGCAAAAATCAGATCGTGGTCACCGAGATCCCATATATGGTCAATAAAGCCCGACTGGTTGAGAAGATTGCCGACCTGGTAAGGGAGCGAAAAGTTGAAGGCATAGCTGACTTAAGAGACGAAAGTGACCGTAACGGAATTCGGGTAGTCATTGAATTACGTAAAGATGTTATTCCACGTATTATTCTAAATCAGCTTTTCAAGCATACCCAGTTGCAGGATACTTTTGGCGTCATAATGCTGGCCTTGGTAGACGGTGTTCCACGAATCTTAAATCTGGTTCAGATGCTGGAATTCTTTTTGGAACATCGCAAAGAAGTCGTAGCCAACCGGACCACTTTTGAATTGAATGTGGCCAAAAAACGGCTTCATATAGTAGAAGGATTAAGAATTGCTTTAAACCATTTGGATCAGATTATTGCTCTTATCCGAAGAGCAGGTGATGATAAAGAAGCCCGCGAAGGCTTAATGAGTGAATTTATGTTATCCGAGGAACAGGCGACAGCGATATTGGATATGAGAATGCGCCGGTTAACCGGATTGGAACGGGAAAAACTTGAAGATGAATTCCTTGATCTCCTGGAGAAAATACACGATTTGGAGGATATCCTGGAAAGACCAGAAAGGGTAGTCGGAATAATCAAAGAGGAATTGTCAGAAACCAGGGCTAAATTCGCCGACCCACGCCGGACCAGCATACAGCCGGCAGAAGATGAGGATTTGGAGGAAGAGGATTTAATTCAGGAAGAAAGTATCGTAGTTACTTTAACTAATCGGGGCTACATAAAAAGGCAGCCTCTTGATACTTACCATAGCCAAAGAAGAGGCGGCAAAGGTTTAATCGGCACAACTACCCGGGCCGAGGACCTTGCCAGTGAGATTTTTGTTACCTCTAATCTATCCACGATCCTTTTCTTTACCAATAAAGGAAAAGTATTTTCTCTTAAGGCGTTCAAAATACCCGAAGCGTCTCGCCAGGCTAAGGGAACCCCGGCGGTCAACTTCTTGTCTTTAGGATTGGATGAGAAAGTAACAACCATTATTGCGGTGGACGATTTTACCGAACGTCGTACTCTGTTTATGGCTACCCGCAAGGGTACGGTCAAGAAGGTAAACATCGGTGATTTTGAACATATTCGCAAAAGCGGGATAATCGCCATAAGTTTGAGGGATGATGACGAACTGGTAGGGGTTAAGAAAGTAGATCCGGGGGATCAGATTATTATGCTGGCATCAAACGGTTATGCCATTGTGTTTGATGAAGATCAAGTTAGGGCCATGGGCAGATCGGCGGCTGGAGTAAGGGGAATAACGCTAACCGCAAAGGCCGTTGTAGTCGACGTTGATAAGTATAAAGAAGGTTTAGAATTGGTTATAGCTACCCAGAACGGCTTTGGCAAACGGACCCCCCTCGAACAGTTCCGCCAGCAAAACCGGGGCGGCAAAGGGTTAAAAGCGATTAATCTGGTTAAAAAGAATGGACCGGTTATGGGAGCCAAGGTGGTAATACCTGGCGAGGAGATAATGATTCTCAGTCAAAATGGTATAGTAATAAGGTTAAAAACCGATGATATTTCCCGCCAGAACCGATATGCTCAGGGTGTAACTCTGATTCGTTTGGATGAAGGGGATCAGGTAGCATCTGTAGCTCGTTTGAAAAATGAAGAGGACGACCAAATTGTCAATCCCAGTTTGTTTTGATAAAATCTAATGATATATCTACGGGGAGGAGTCGCTATGGCTCAAAAAGGAACATTTGCAGTTAAAAAAGGTCTAGCCCAAATGCTAAAGGGCGGGGTTATCATGGATGTGACTACCCCAGAACAAGCCAAGATTGCTGAAGAAGCGGGTGCATGCTCAGTTATGGCTCTGGAAAGGGTCCCGGCTGATATCCGGGCTACAGGCGGAGTCGCCCGCATGGCAGACCCAACAATCATTCTTAAGATAATGGATGCTGTAACCATACCGGTAATGGCAAAATGCCGTATCGGCCATTTTGTGGAAGCCCAAGTTCTGGAGTCCCTGGGTGTGGACTATATAGATGAGAGTGAAGTACTGACCCCAGCCGATGAGCGCTTCCACGTGAACAAACATGAATTCAAAGTTCCGTTTGTATGCGGAGCTCGCAATCTGGGGGAAGCTTTACGGCGAATTGGTGAAGGGGCGGCTATGATACGGACCAAAGGCGAGCCCGGCACCGGAAATGTAGTTGAAGCAGTACGGCACATGCGTCAGGTCATGGACGAAATCAGATGGCTGAAGGGGTTGCCAGCCGAAGAATTGATGACTGCGGCTAAAGACCTGCAGGCTCCGTATGACCTGGTATTAAATGTAGCCAAAAACGGCAGATTGCCGGTGGTGAACTTCGCAGCCGGAGGAATTGCTACACCAGCGGATGCCGCGCTCATGATGCAGCTTGGCTGTGACGGCATTTTCGTTGGCTCAGGAATATTTAAGTCGAGTGACCCGATGGCCAGAGCCCGGGCCATAGTTGCTGCTACTACCTATTTTGATGACCCCAAGGTTTTAGCCGAGGTATCTAAAGATTTAGGCGAACCCATGTATGGCCTGGACATCAAAACCATTGCCCCGGAAGAACGGATGCAAGATCGTGGCTGGTAAAAAGACAGTCGGCGTTTTAGCACTCCAAGGGGCTTTTGCAGAACACCAGAACGTTTTGAAACGTTGTGGCGTGGGAGTTCACCGAGTAAGAAGCATTGATGATCTTGCCAGTATAGATGGGCTAATAATTCCCGGGGGCGAAAGTACTACTATTGGCAAATTGCTGGTTGATTTTAAACTGGCGGACCGGGTAATAGAGCTTGCTAGGGGGGGAATGCCGGTTTTCGGAACCTGTGCTGGCATGATAGTCATGGCGCGAGAGATCCCCGGGCATGATCAATACAGTCTTGGGCTGATGGATATATCCGCCAAAAGAAACGCTTTTGGCCGACAGGTAGAAAGCTTTGAGGCGGATCTAGATGTTAAAGGCATTTCTAAAAAAGTTAAAGGGATCTTTATTAGAGCTCCTTACGTCGATCGGGTATGGGGCGATGCGAAGATCTTATGCGAATATCAAGATAAAATTGTAATGGTAAAACAACACAATCTCCTGGCCAGCGCATTTCATCCGGAACTGACGAAAGACTTAACGGTTCATAATTACTTCCTGGAAATGCTTTAAAAGTTCCGCAATGTAATTCTTGACCGGGTTGTAAAGAAATAAGTCGTATTATATAATTAATCTACATTTTTATACGGAAACATGATGAAGGGGAAAAAGACTAACTGGTTCTGAAAGAGACCCGGTGGCTGGTGTAAACCGGGGGACAGTTATCTGTTTCCGCCCCGGAATGGACTGCGATGAGCAGTTACGGCAGCTACCGTTAAAGCATCAAGTGGATCGGTTATACCGGTCAAATAGGGTGGCAACGCGGGAGCCTCTCGTCCCTGAACGGATGAGGGGTTTTTTATATTTTATGCGTTGATATTTTAGAGCTCTGGGAAGGTTAGTAATTATCACGAGGAGGAAGGTTAATGAAACACGATCAACAGTTTTTGCTGCTGCCAGGCCCAACCCCGGTACCTGACAGTGTTTTGCGGGCTCTGAGCCGACCGATGATTAATCACCGGGGGCCCGAATTCAAAACACTCATTGAAGAGGGAACCGAAGGGGTTAAAAAAGTTTATCAGACCCGCAATGATTTGGTTATATTCCCTTCTGCGGGTTCTGGAGCCATGGAGGCTGCAGTAGTAAACTTCATAAACCCGGGGGATAAAGTGCTTTCCATTTCGATAGGCGTTTTTGGTGAAAGATTTGCGAAAATAGCCAGCGATTTTGGCGCCCAGGTAACCATGTTGGAGTTTCCCTGGGGTGAGGCAGCGGACCCCCAGGCAATAAGAGATCAAATAAAAAAGGATACAGCGGGCGAGTATAAAGCTATCACCGTAACCCATAACGAAACGTCTACCGGGGTGGTTAATGATATAAAATCAATTCGTGAAGCTGTTGGCGACTATCCAGCCTTGTTTATGGTAGATGCGGTAAGTGGCCTGGGTGCTATGGACTTGCAGACCGACAACTGGAATCTCGATGTAGTAATAAGTGGTTCGCAGAAAGCATTCATGCTGCCACCAGGACTGTCGTTTATGAGCTTTAGCGAAAAAGCGAAAAAAGTTGCGGAAAAATGCACAAATCCTCGATATTACTGGGACCTTGACGGAGCATTAAAATATCTAAAGAAGGGTCAGACCCCGTATACACCAGCCCTTTCGTTATTCTACGGATTGAAGGAATCTCTGGATCTTCTGATGGAAGAAGGGTTGGAAAACGTTATAGCCAGACATCATTTCTATCGTGAATTAGTGAGAACCGGGGTAAAAGCCATGGGCTTGCAGCTATTGGCAAAAGATGAGGTGGCATCGTGTTCCTTAACATCAGTATTAGCTCCGGAGGGAATTGGGGCTAACGTTATAAGAAAACAGATGCTGGAAAGGTTCAATGTTGTTGTGGCAGGCGGGCAGCAAAAGCTGGATGATAAGATATTCCGGATTGGGCATCTGGGTTATGTTCGCCCTCTGGATTTACTCTCAGCCATGGCCGCCCTGGAGATAGTGCTTTACGAAAATGGGTTCCCAATTAAGATTGGACAAGGGATCAAAAAAATGCAAGAGCTTTTCTTAAAGAAAGGGGAGAAGAACCATGGATAAACCCCGCGTTTTAATATCAGAGCGGGTTGCTGAAGAAGGCTTAAAATTACTCCAGCAAGAATTGGACGTTGATAATCGGGACGGTATAAGCAGAGAAGAACTATTGAGCATAATTGGCGAATATGATGCGTTGGTGGTGCGCAGTGTTACCCAGGTTGATGAGGAACTGGTTGAATACGGCAAGAATTTGAAGGTTGTCGGCCGGGCCGGTAACGGCATCGATAACATCGATGTTGAGGCATGTACCCGTAAAGGAATTATTGTTGTTAATACTCCGGACAGCAATACAATTTCTGCGGCGGAACAAACTATTGGCTTGTTATTGTCATCGATTAGAAACATACCAGAAGCCAACGGTTTTCTAAAAGGCGGGAAATGGGATCGCAAGCCTTTCCGTGGGGTTGAACTTCACGGCAAAACAGTAGGTATCGTGGGTTTGGGCCGCATAGGTTCGATGGTAGCCCAAAGGCTGGGCTCCTTTGGAATGAAGGTTATTGCTTACGATCCTTACATTTCGGATGAACGGTTTACCCGGTTTGGGGTGGAAAAGCAAGAAACCCTGGAAGAACTGGTTAAGCAAGCCGATTTTATCACTGTTCATACCCCCCGTAACGAAGAAACCATGGGAATAATCGGAGAAAAAGAATTCGCTTTAGCTCGCGACGGAGTCCGGGTAGTTAATTGTGCCCGGGGGGGAATAATAAGCGAAAAAGCCCTGTACGACGCTTTGAAAAGTGGAAAAGTAAAAAGTGCCGGTCTAGATGTTTACGAGGATGAGCCGGCCATAAACAATCCCTTGTTTGAGTTTAAAAACGTGGTCGTGACTCCTCATTTGGGAGCCGACACTGATGAGGCCCAGAGACGGGTCGGAAGAGACATCGCTGAGCAAGTCATAAAAGCTCTCAGTGGCGAAATTGTCCCTAACGTAGTAAATCTGCCCACTATTTTAAGACAGGATCTCGAATTCTTAAGGCCATTTATTGTACTTAGCGAAGCTATGGGGGCAGTATATTACCAGGTTGAAAAAACCTCCATTGATCGTATAGAAATGACTTTCAATGGTGAACTGGCTAATATGGATCACAATATACTTACCATTGCTTTTCTAAAAGGGCTTTTGACCCCGGTAATGTCCGAAAAAGTTAATTATGTTAATGCTGAACTAATGGCTGAGGATCGCGGGATTAAATTCTTCGCTAAAAAAGGTAAAAGCGAAAAAGGATATATTAATTCCATTAAGGTAAGTATCTTTAACCATAACACTCGGCTCGATCTAACCGGAACCATCACTGGAACTGGCGAACCGGTTATTGTTGAGTTAAATGGCTATGAAACCGATATAATGCCCGTAGGATATGTTGTGGTGGCAGAGAATGATGATCGGCCACGGGTAATCGGGCCTTTTACCAGTGTATTTGGGGACGCCGGCATTAATATCGCCATGATGAGGGTAGCACGGAAAGTAAAAGGAGATATAGCTTTAATGGTCGTAAATGTAGATGCACCGATTGATGATGCAACTCTGGCCAGGTTAAAAGCAGTAGATGGTATAAAAAGAGTTAGGGTATTGCGTTTCTAAGGAGGAAACCATGCTTGATCCAAAATTAATTCGGGCTAATCCCGAGAAGGTAGCCGCAAAGCTCAAAACCAGAGGCTTACAACAGGGTCTGGATCAATTCTATAAGCTTGACGAAACCCGCAGGCGACTGTTGGTTGAAGTGGAAGAAAAAAAGAACTTTCGTAATCGAGCTTCTCAGGAAGTGGGGAGACTAAAAAAAGAAGGCAATGATCCGGTTGCGCTCATGACCAGTGTCAAAGAAATTGGTCAGGAGATTAAAGAATTGGATGACCGGATCAAAGATACTGAAAAAGAATTAGACAGCATATTGCTTACCATTCCCAACCTTCCGCATGAGAGTGTTCCGATCGGAGAAGATGAATCGGCCAATGTGGAGGTAAGAAAATGGGGGAATGTTCCGCATTTTGATTTTACTCCCCTGGCCCACTGGGACCTGGGAGTCAACCTGGATATTCTTGATTTTGAAAGAGCGGCCAAATTGTCAGGGGCCCGATTCGTTGTCTATAAAGGATTGGGGGCCCGGCTGGAAAGAGCTTTATTCAACTTCATGCTGGATTTGCATACGCAAAAACATGGTTACCGTGAGATATTTCCTCCCTTTATGGTTAACGCCGATTGCATGCAGGGAACCGGGCAATTACCCAAATTTGCTGAAGACATGTTCAAAGTGGAAGGGCGGGAAATGTACATGGTTCCTACCGCTGAGGTGCCTTTAACCAATTTGTACCGGGAAGAAATCCTAAAATCAGAGGAACTCCCATTGAAGATGACTGCCTATACCGCCTGTTTTAGGGCGGAAGCTGGAGCCCACGGTCGGGATACCCGCGGGGTTATACGTCTGCACCAGTTCAATAAAGTAGAACTGGTCAAGATAACCAGCAACGAAGACTCTTATGATGAACTGGAAAAGCTTACCGCCGATGCTGAAGAGGTTCTGCAAGCGCTGGGATTGGCGTATCGTGTAATAGCCTTAAGTACAGGGGACATGGGGTTTTCTGCGGCAAAGACCTACGACCTGGAGGTCTGGCTGCCCAGCTATAATGAATATAAAGAGATTTCTTCCTGTTCAAATTGCGAAGATTTTCAGGCTCGGCGGGCTAATATCCGTTATCGGCCTACCCCTCAGTCTAAACCCCAATTTTGTCATACCCTGAACGGCTCGGGAATTGCCGTGGGAAGAACTTTAGCCGCCATCCTGGAAAATTATCAGCAGGCGGATGGCTCAATTAAAATACCGGAAGTATTAATCCCATATATGGGAGGAATTCAGGAGATAAAACTGGTATGAACCGGTATTTAAGTTAGGATCCTTATGAGAATATTGATCGATGCAGATGCATGCCCGAAAACAGTATTGCAGATTTGCGAAGAAGTATCACGTCGATACAATATGGATTTATTTACGGTAGCGAGTTTTAATCACCAGATAGAGTCGGCCCATCATATAATTGTGGGAAATGGTTCTCAGGAAACTGATATCAAAGTAATGAATCTGACAGCTCCAGGGGACATTGTTGTAACCCAGGATTATGGGTTGGCGGCCATGGTTATAGGTAAAGGCGCTTACGCTTTAAGTCCGTCGGGCATGGAGTATCGGCCGGATAAAATGGAGTTTCTTTTAGAAGAGAGAGCGGTTAAAGCCAAGGTTCGACGTACTGGGGGGCGAACCCGGGGCCCTAAAAAGCGCACCCAGGAAGACGACCAGCGTTTTAAACGAAAACTTGAGGAAATGGTTGTGAAATACGTTTAATTCGATTCTACTTTTAAGTAAATAAGACTTTTAAAGACGATAAGGACCGCGGTGTCGGTCCTTTAAAATTTCTTGAATGGTTTAAGTGTTTTTATAATGGACAGGGCCATTTGCGTCCCCATAAAGACAAATCTAAAGTAAGCAGCGATTTTGTTCAGCTTGATTGCGGTACAAAAGTAGGAGGAATGAAGTGGGAATAAGACGAATGAAATAAAGGACCTGTACAAGTAAGACCGGTCTGCCTAATAAAGGAACATCGACTCAACCAGGGTCAGGAAAATGTAAACCATTTCCTGGCGGTGACCCGTGGTTATGGACTAAATTAGATACCCTCATATTACGATACATAAGATATATGTCCTATTTTAACTAAGTAATCTTGCCAACTTAAAAATTACGAATACAGATGTACTTAAATGAGAGGAGAAATTATGATAAACCTTAGAATACATAACCGTCTGCGGGTCATTTTTTGCCTCTTTATCATATCGTTAGTTTTTCTCTTTAGTTTTCCGGTTCAAGTCAATGCAGCACCGGCTATAACCGGTGTATCTCCATCCAAGGTAAGCAAATCAGGTCAAACTGAATTGTTTATTAAAGGAACCGGTTTTTCCTGGGATGGGGGCAGTCCGACTGTTACTTTTAATTTCGGAGGAGCCGGCGCGGGAACTGCTAAAGTAACCGGCAAATATGGGGATGATACGTTAATAGCCGTGGATGTTCCGGCGCAGCCGGATAAATGCAATGGCACTATTCCTTATATAACAATAACCAACCCGGATAATTCCAGCAAAATTTATAATGCTAATCTGACTTATATAGATGATCCTGATGTGGTCAACTTCTTTCCCAGAATTGAGGTTACTGTAACCGGTTATTCTCAAAGCGGCGGTTATTACAGCTTACAGATAAATCCTCCTAACCCTAACCGTGAAATCTATCTTGAAGGCTCGAATTTAAGTGACGTTACCACAGTTGAAGCCTATCAAATGATCGGGGCCAGGGAGCAATTAGCTGATACGATTATTATTGGAACCAATAATATAACCGACGGAAAAATTCATTTCCCCTATAAGAGTTCATATATGGACGGGTATCAGGTTAAGTTTAAGGTTAAAAATGTTGCCGGGGCCATAGATGAGACCACTCCAGTAGATTATTCCCGTATTTCCATGCCTGCGGTCACCAGTTTTGATGCCAACCCCCAGGATTTGGTCGAACGTATGAACCTTAGAATAGCGGGTACCGGTTTTGTTCCTAATACTGCGGGAGATTCTAACGACGACCATCTAAATAAAGTAATAATTGATCAAACCTCATTGGATGACAGTAAAGTAGTGTGCAATAGCGCAGGAACCATTCTTGATGTGGTTATACCAGATGTAACTGTAGCCGGAGCAGGCAAATCGTTTACTCTGCGGACTTTACAGTCTGGTGGGGCATTAACTAAAGCCGAGACAATATATAAAAGCGCTTTTACTATAAATAAGCGTCCCCCTGACCTGAAACTTTGTCTGCCTTTGCTTCCCAACCGGGGAAGTGTTAATGGCGGCGATAAGGTGCTGGTGGCTATCCAGGGTTACGATGAGAATACTCAGATCTTAATCGGCGGCAACCCGGTGGCCAGCAAAGCTGTATACACCCAATCATTGCCTGATTATTACGGGTATCCATCAGACGCCAAAGTATTAGAAGTGGTTACACCTGCATCCGATAATAAAGCCGAAGGTAAAGTGGATGTTCGGGTACAAAATGCCCGTTATCCCAAAGCTATATATGATGAAGCCCAGGACGCTTACTTATATACCGGGGAGGGCCAATTTCTCCAGGTTAACGACATTAGCGAGGTATCTGGTCCGGCTTCGGGAGGGCAGATAGTTACTATTGAGGGATTTTTCGCCCGGGCCCGCAGTGATACCAACTCCCAGCTTTATTACCTGGAGGACGGTCGCTATACCAATGGAGCAATAACCGGTACCCCCGTGGAAATCGACCGGGACAGCAGTGGAGGTTATTCGATATCTGGACTTGATATTTCCGGAGACGGGCTTTATCTTAAAGAAGTTTATCCTAATTACGACCTTGAAGGGAAAAAGGTAACCCTTGAAATATATAGTCTGGTTAAGGTTTATTTCGGTAGTGCGGAAGCCCAAATTACCGACCTTCAGAATTATACTAATCCCAGAAAGCAGAATCTTAAAGTGGTTACCGGGCCATATACCCTGGGGAAAAACGAATTAGCCAAACAGGTTGAAGTCAAAGTTAATCTTTTCGAATACATGTTTATTCAAGGTGAGGGCCAGTTTGTAGGTCCCCCGGATGACCTGCCTTTCACTGGATTTGATGTATGTGACAAAACCTATACTTACCGAAAAGCCTTAACTTATCCGGAAATACTTTCTATTAATCCTTCCAGTATTAGCTGGAAGGACGTAGGGCAGTCACGGCAGCTGGTTATAGATGGATGGGATTTATACAGTGGTTTAACCATAGAGTTTGAATCAGATGTCGGAACTGTTTCTATGACCGATAACGGCAGCAATATGACCATTCAGGGCAGCGGGGAGCAGGACAGCCGCGGACGTTTCCGCAAAACCCTGACCATACCCGATCCGCCCGATTTCCCTGTTTTCAACAACGGGGTAACCCAGTTGAAAGTACGAATAACCAACTGGGATAAGCAGCAATCAAATCGTTTTACACTGACCCTAACCAGTGCTCCGGCGATAGACAAAATTACCCCATCAATGGGGCCGGATACCGGTAACTGCCGGGTACTATTAACCGGTTCAGATTTTTATTATAATCCCAGGGTTATTTTGAATGTACCCGGTGTGGCGGAGCAAGTTGAAGGAACTGATATAGTCGTCCTGGATGCCAATATGGCCAAGATTACTAATGCCAGCAACACCCCGGGGGTATTCCTTACATTTACTACCCCTTCAGTTCAAGGCGGATCCTGGACCTTACCTGACAACTTCGATGTTACAGTAACCAATCAGGACGGGGGCTCTTTTACAGCCAGTGAAGGCTATACCTATATGGTTGAGCCAGCGGACACCAGCCAGCCTCGTATAACCGGCATCAATCCCAAGCAGGGACTTCTGGCCGGGGGACAGGACGTAACGATTTCCGGAAATAATTTTAATGCCAATGCGATTGTTACTATTGATGGTTTTGAACTGACCAATAAGGTTATTAAACCTCAGGTTATAACCGGAAAAACACCTAAAGGAAACCGGACTAATGTAATGGTTCCGGTTCAAGTGGTAAACCCGGACGGGGGAATGGACAGCCGCGATATCTTTATGTACTACGAACAGACCAGTAACCCCAAAATCACTTCAATAATACCGGACAAAGGTACAACTGGGATTAAGGTAATAATCAAAGGCTCCGATTTTTCAACCCGGGTAGAGGTTGAGGGAGAGGTACTCCAGTCGGCCACCGTCACCATGGTCCATGACTCATGCGGAGAATATGCCTTTGAGATGGTTAACGAGCCTATTTCAGCGGGAGTTGCCAGCACCGATATAGGGAAAGCCCGAGTCATTGACAGCAGCACTATCGAACTGATCGTTCCTGAATTCCTTGCCGATGGCACACCACGGGCTGGCAATTGCACGGTAATCGTACGCAACCGGGATAATGTTACCGCAACATCCACCCAGCTGTTTAAATATATGGTTCCCTTAAGCCAACCGGCGATTACCTCAATCAACCCTACCTTTGGTTCGATTAAAGGAGGCAATTTAATTACTATAAAGGGAACTGGCTTTTTAGAGGAGGAATTTACTGTTTTCTTTGGCGGCAATGCCGCAAAAATCGTAAAACCGATGACCGAGACCATCGCGGATGGAGTAGTATATTATGAACTTCAGGTCGAAGCCCCGGCTGCTTCGCAAAGCGGTCCGGTAGACGTAACCGTAGTCAACTACGATGGCGGTTATGCCACAGTTGCAGATGGCTATACCTATACGGAAATAAACTATCTGCCCATTATTAAAAGCATCACCCCGACATCGGGCCCATCCACCGGGGGACAGGTCGTAACTATCAAAGGCCGGCAGTTTCAACCGGCGACTGAGAAGGATGGGATTTTATATCCCACGGTTACTTTTGGCGGAGTTCCTGCCATTGTCGATCCAGCAAATTTCAGGCTCAACAGCGAAACCATCGTGGTCACCACACCCCCGTATCAAGGGGCCGGCAAGGTGGACGTTATTGTGACCAATCCGGACGGAGGGTCGGCCAAGGGCATTTATACTTATGTACAGACCAAGTTAACGATTACTTCAATAACTCCAGATAATTTAGCCAATATGAAAATACCCTGTCAAAAGACTATAACCGGTACCAACTTTTTACCTCCAATGATCTATCAGGGAGAGACCCTGAGAACAAAAATCTACCTTCAGTACCCGGCAGGATCTAAGACTCCTGATGTTCTGGTCGAGTTGACGGAAGGAACCACCGCTATACCTCAATCTGACGGGTCCACTGTTGCAGCAGCCAATATTGACATCGTTAGCGCCACGGAAATGCATTTAGTTATCCCCGCCCTGGACATGCCGGAGCGAGTTGGGAAGTGGACCTTGATTCTGCAAAACCCCGATGGGGCAACGGCCAGCACGGAGATCATTTTTTCATCGGTTAGTCCTGATGACTTACCCCAGGTGAATTTGCCTCTGGAACCCAACGAAGGGTTGATCAGGGGAGGGACCAAGGTTACTATTACCGGAAAGAACTTCAATGAAGGAGTAAAGATAACTTTTGGCGGAAAACCGGCCACCCTGGTTAGCCGAAATGAAGAAGGAACGGAAATGGTTGTTACCACTCCGGCCGGCAACGATCCTGCAGATATCGATAAGGCCGTTGACGTCATCATTACCAATACTGATGGGGGCCAATGCATTCTGGCAGGGGCATTTACGTATCGGAAACCTCCGAATGAACCGATTATAATAAGTATTGTTCCCGCTAGTGGACCGACCCGGGGAGGAACCAAAGTAACAATTACCGGGAAGAACTTTCAATCCGGTATTAAGCTTTATTTTAATGAGGACCAGATTTCCTCGATTAAAGTTACTTCTACCACCATTGTTTTTACCACCCCGCGCCACGCCCCTGGATCAGTTGATGTTTTACTAAGAAATCCGGACCTGGGGGAAGCCCTTAAGACTAAGGGGTTCACTTACAACGGGCCGCCTGAAGTTGAGGAGGGCAAATTTATAGCAGAGATAGTAGGCGGCAGTGCTATCCGGCTTAGCTGGACCGGGGTTGACGGAGTAAAACGATATGAAATAACCATGAGCAGGGACAATTCTAAATGGCAGTTCCTGACCGGAACAACTAAGACCGAGTATTTTATAATGAACCCTAAGCCCGCCAGTTATTATTTCCGGCTGCGAACGGTCAATGAAACTGGGGCTTCTCCAGTAGTTGATGCCACACCATTTCCCTTAAGTGTTTCTGCGGGGAGTCTTTCTAATGTACCGGTTACCCCAACCATAAATGATTCACAGGACGTTATAACAGTTAATCAGGGTACTCTTCAAGTAATCTTAGGAAAGAATTTGCCCGGCAGTGGACAATACACCGTCAACCTTACAGAGGAACAGAAAAAGGCGGTTCGAGCCGATCTCTTTATACCTACTGCCATGGTAGACCAGGGCAGCCAGACGGTCATAGTACTGGAAAATAACTATCTAAGGCTTGATGTTCCGGCTAATGCGTTTAACACTCTGGAATATCAACAAAGCAAAACGGACGAAACCGACGCTTATATTAAACTTTCAATTTTCCCTCTATCTGCACAGGAGTTGGAAGTTGCCTCACTTAACACCGATAAACAGGTATTCGGGGGATTTACTCTGATTGCCAGTTATAAAGCTCCACGAACGGAAAAGTTATTAAGCATGTTTAACAGCAATGTATGGGGTTATTATTCCAAAGGACAGTCAGCCAGGCTAACCCAGGCTTTTCATCGTGACCGGGTTACTGGCCGCTGGGTCCCAATGCCAGGTATGTTAACCGCAAACGGCCTTTTTGGGGTTGGATTATTGCAGCCCGATATGGTCTATTTTATCGATAATACTAAGTGAGGGAAGAACGATGAAAAAATTAATTACACTATTACTCATTGCTATTTTAATTGGGACATCAGCAACCTCCTCTTTAGGACAAATATCCAATGGTAGCACCTTCAACGGGGTTACCTATAGCAACAGTGTTTATAAGAATTTGTACGGGGGTCTAGATGTAAAAAAACACTGGGCCCGGGACAGTATATACAAGATGGCCGCCCTGGGGGTGATTCATAGCCAAAAAAACAGGTTTTACCCCAATTCTCCGGTATCCAGAGAACAGGCCATATCTATGCTGCTGATTTTTGCAGGCAAACAGGCAGAAGCGGAGGCTCAGGCTACAGGAACCCCGGTGGCTTTTGGCAATCGAGGTGCCTGGGCGGAAGGATATTTAAACTATGCCCTGGCTAATGGCATAATTACCACCGCCGAGTTGAACCAGATGAATTGGACCGAATCAGCCCGGCGGGAAGAAATTGCTTATTGGCTGGCTAAAGTTGTGGGTTATGCCCCGGTATATGGTCAGGAACAGCAGGGCGTATATGGATTCCAGGATTGGAACCAGTTTGATCGGGTGAAAATCCCGTACTGTGAACCGGTAATAGCCAATCAGATTATGCAAGGCAAGAATGGCAAGTTTAACCCTAAAAATTTAATTACCAGAGGTGAACTCTGCGCTACGTTAGAGCGGGCCTTGCCCACGATTATACCATTGCGTAATTATTCAATCCTACAGGGTACAGTGATCGAGGTTGGGCGCAAGACCAGTGCTTCTTCAGGAAATCCTGCCAGAACCACTATCTACGTAATGGGCAGTGACGGCAAGGGGTTTTCCCTGATTAGTGATTATCAGCAAAAACCGCAGACCGATTTTCTGGTTTTAAAGAAAGGCACACCGGGGAAAAGTGTTAGATTGGCACAGGGAGATAACATCAGTGTTTTACTTAACGAAAAGGGACAAGTAGTCTGGGCTGACGTTAAAGGGACATCCTCTCCAGGTATGGAAGGTACTGTTGAAGAAGTCAATATCGAAGAAAGAACAATGGATGTGAATATTCCCGGAAAGGGTACTTACACGTATCCTCTGGCCGGTAATTATAAAGTAATAAGCAATGGATATCTTGGGAATTTAGCCGATCTGGTAAGTGGGCAAAAAGTCAGTTTAAAGCTTAATGCCGCTTCCGAAGTTACTGAGGTAAATGTTAAAGTGGTTTACCCGGTACCGGGAGGATACCCGCAGGGCTTTAAACAGGTTCACGGAACTCTGGTTGCCAAGAGCGAGTTGAAAATAAACGTTAAGGATGACTCGGGCAGTCTAAAATCATACAATATCACTTCAGCGACAGTTATTCAGCGCCAGGGGACAAGAATAGCCTGGTGGGAACTGGAGCCCGGAGAGTATTTAAAGATGAACCTGGTATCGGGCAGCGAAACAGACCTGGAGACAGTGGAAGTAACACCGTTAAGCAATGCGGTCACGGGAATTTATAAAGGCAAGATTAAGATGGTGGACAGTGAGTCCAATCGACTTACTCTGACAGATATAAAACGTTACGAAAATAAAGAGTTTAATGCATACGATGATTACGCGATTATCCCTGTTCAAAGCGGCGCCCCGCTTTTTGCCGAGGGCAATTCCATCGGCATGGCTGCACTGGGCAAAGGATATAAAGATAGTCAGTGTTATTTTGTAACATCATCAACTTACGGTCAGGAGTCAATCAGCAGATTGACTATTCAGGGTGGTTCTGAATTCAGAGAAGACAGTAAAATTATCGACGTTAAAACCGGGATGAATCAAATAACCATTAACGCTTATGCCAAAGTAATAGGGATTGATACCGGAACCATAGTTGTTCGGAACAAACAGGTAATAGATGCCGCAGCTTTAAATAAAGGAGATCTCGGAGTATTTTACCTTAACGGCATCGGCACCCAGCCCAAAGCCAGGCTGATAGCTTTGGAAGAGGCCAGCTCGCGCACCCTAAAAATTTATCATGGCTCGATAGACTCCGTGGGTGGAAGCATTCTCAAGATTAACGATGTTTATGAGCTTAGCAGCAATCAATGGCAACAGGGTGGCTCCGTTCAGGTTACATATAGTGACGATACCGGTATTTTAGACGGATCGGGCATGGGAGCGGCCCCACCGCCAACCGTATCTCCAGTACGGATTAATCGTAGTACTCTTAATACCACCGGATTGACTGGAGCTTATGACGATTGTGACGTAGATGTCGCAGCCCTGTATGACTCCGGAACCGGAACGTCCGTAGCTATTGCGATTAATATATCCCCTAAAGATTATTACGATTTTAAAAGCATCCCTCACAATATAGCAACAGGCGATATAAGTAAGCTGGGGACTTCAAACGCTATACCGCAGCCAGCAACGTTCAGCAATTATAAGGTTTGGGATTCTATTAGTGAACAATGGGTATCCGTATCGTCACTGGCTGATGTAGAAATGGGCACGGCGGTGATAATGAAACGAGGAGCAGTAATAGGGTATAAGGATTTGAGTGTGGGTGATTCATTATATCTGGTTACGAACGGAGGTTACGGAATACTGGCAATTGTACAGTAATTACTTAATCATTATGCGTTGAATGTAATGAAGGAGTCGAACATGAGAAGATATTACTTTGGGATTATGTTTATTATTATCGGATTGTTTTGCCTGGCAGGGGTTAAGCCTGCTCAGGCGTTTACCGGATATGAGTTGGGTGTTACTGACTCCAAGGAATACCGGGAGGTGGTCTTCCTGGGTGGTTCACCCTCCGTGTTTACGGGCACTGTTAAGGAAACAACCAAGACCAAAGGAGATATTGTTCAAACCAGTCTGACCTATAAGATGGAGGACCCCACCAGCAAGGGGAAGTTAAGCCGAACAGCCCGGCTGGAGAGTAAAATAACCCGAAGCGGTACCCAGGAAGTCTACGAAACTACTCTAACTGGCCTAACCGAAACCATTAAGGTCAGTGACGCCAGCTTAAAGCTTAACAAAGATGATCTGTTTTTTAGCGCCTCCAAAATAGTTGACCATCGATCAGTTATTGATTTTTACACTGAAAACTGGCATTTTAAAAAGGTTTATGAGGCTGGTAAATCCGGCACTGGGGGGCTTCTGGTATATGAAGCGTGGGGAACCAGGGAGGGTTATGACAGCGCCTGGGGTAAAGGAAGCACCGCCAATGTGACAGCCCAGGTGACGAGTTTACCCAATGCTACGGGTTCCGCTGATTGGGAAGGAACTATTGAAGCTGCTATGGTTGACAGTGTTAGCCGCGGCCTGACGTATGCCCAGAGCAAAACCTCCTTAAAGAGTTTCGGGGGCACTTATACTGATCAAAGTGTTACCGAGGAAGCCTTACGGATAAATTACGACTTTCCTTCCAGTATCAGCCCGAAAGTAGTTCAGGACTTCAGGAATCGAGGAACTTTGCCGATTTCAATGAAGAGCCCGCCGACGAAGAAGATGCTTTTTGCCAAGGACTTCCGGGATGTTCGGGGGCATTGGGCTCAGAAAGATATCGAGATTGTATGCGGGTTAGGGGCCTTTAACTGTAAGGGCAACTTGTTCGGACCAGGAAATGCCGCCACCCGAAGGGATATTGCTCAGGCATTATCGGCGGTGTGTAACCTGGTCAAGACAGATCAGACTAAAACAACCAGCAGCAAAAAGGCTGTGGTTGAAGAGCCATATTTCGTTGATATAGGGCCGAGCGATCCTGATTTTAAAGCTATTCAGGAGAATTATCGGCGGGGCATTATGCAGGGAACCAGCGAAAGTTTGTTTAGACCTAACAAAACAGTTACCCGGGCCGAGGCGGCGACTGTTCTAATAAATGCCCTGGGTTTAAGTCGGCTGGCGCCCCAGCCGGAATATAAAACCGTTTTCTATGATGATCAGGAGATACCGTTCTGGGCCAAGGACTCGGTCTATGTCGTGGCCGAACTCGGTCTGATGGAGGGAGACGGCGGCTTTTTCCGGCCTAATGACAAAATGAGCAGAGCCGAGTTGGCCTGCCTGTTAAATAACTTCAGAACTTACCTGAATGAGGGTTTCAAGAAAGACTATGCGGAACACGGTTACGCATTCAGTCCGTCAGCGAATTAGTTAATATAGTCTGCATACTTGCTAATTATCGAACGAGCCAGGTCCGCATCAGTCGAAGGAATTATGGATGTTACCATGTAATCGCATCCGTCGGATGGAAATGTGGGGGATAGCATTCCCGCTGATTGACGCGGTCCCCAGGCAACGTTGGCTGCCGGATTGTAAGGGTATTGATTGACTGTGTATCCGCCCGGGTAATCGGAATATTCATTGTAGAGCCCGGAACGGGAAACCGTATCGATTTGAACCCCATCAAAACCGGCCTTATGCAGTTCTTGTACTGCCTCCATAGCCTGGGCATAAGACCGATAGTAAGATAAGATAGCTCGTTCTCCCTTTGGTAATTGCATCTTACGCTTCCCTTCTTTATAATTTATACCGTGTTGGTATGCAATAATTTACCCACAATAGTCATAAATAAAACATTCATTAAGGCTCCCGGCTTAGAAGGAAGGTTGCATCTTGAACTTTATTGCAGAGATAAAACAGGAAATAAAAAATAAGATTAATAGTGCTCTGGAGGGATTACAGAAAAAAGGAGAACTGCCTCCCTTAGAGATACCGGATTATGTTTTAGAAGTTCCCCGGGAAGCAAATCATGGGGATTTTGCCGCCAACGTAGCTATGCTGTTGGCCAGGCAGGCCAGAATGGCACCAAGAAAAATAGCAGAATTAATTGTAGCTGAAATTGAATTACCCCCTTTACTGGTTGAACGAGTTGAAGTAGCAGGCGCGGGATTTATAAACTTCTACTTAAAAAATGATTGGCTGTTCAAAGTACCGGCTGAAATTCTGCGTTTAGGGAAAGATTATGGCCGGGAATTAAAAAAGAATAATCATAAAATCCAGGTGGAGTTTGTTAGCGCTAATCCTACCGGAGATTTACACATGGGAAACGCGCGCGGTGGAGCCATCGGGGATAGCCTGGCAAATATTTTAGACGCGGCCGGTAATATTGTAGAAAAGGAATACTATATTAACGATGCCGGTAACCAGATAGATTTATTTGCTGCATCTCTGGAAGCGCGTTATCTGGAACTTTTAGAGCTGCCGTTTGAATTTCCGGAGGGAGGGTATGCCGGTCATGATGTAGTTGAAACCGCGGTCGAGGCTTTAGCGGAGTTCGATCATGATCTGGTGGATCTCAGCGTATCGGATCGCAGAGATAAACTGGTCAGGTTTGCTCTTAAAAATAGAGTTGATTATATTAATAAAACACTACGAAGGTTTGGTATAGAATACGACGTCTGGTTTAATGAAAGCAGTCTGCATTCCTCTGGCGAAGTAATGCGAGTCATAGATGACTTAGAGAGTAAAGGGTATATTTACGAGAAAGAAGGGGCTAAATGGTTTAAGACCACCCTTTTTGGTGACGAGAAAGATGAAGTTGTAATAAGGAATAACGGAGTTCCAACTTATTTCGCCGCCGATATTGCCTATCATAAAAATAAGTTTGAACGGGGTTTTGATACCGTAATTAACATCTGGGGAGCTGATCACCATGGTCATGTAGCCCGGATGAAAGGTGCAATAGAAGCACTGGATTATAATTCAGAAGCCCTGGAAGTTATACTCATGCAATTGGTTAGACTATACCGGGATGGGGAAATAGTAAGGATGTCAAAGAGAACGGGAACCCTGGTTACTTTAGATGAACTCCTGGACGAGGTGGGAAAGGACGCTGCCCGATTTTCTTTCGTAATGCGCAGCCCGGATAGTCATTTAGAATTTGACATGGACCTGGCCCGAAAAGAGAGTCAGGAAAATCCGGTATATTACGCGCAGTATGCCCATGCCCGTATCTGCAGTATATTACGTCAGGCAGAAAGTCAGGGCATAGAATTTCCCGACGTTGAAACGGTAGATTTTTCGGTTCTTAAAGAAGAGGAGGAACTTGCCCTGTTACGCTCTCTGGCTGACTTTCCAGAGGAGATTCAAATAGCTGCCCGAACCCGGGCTCCACAAAGAATTCCCCACTACATCACGGAGTTGGCCGGGCTTTTACATGGTTTCTACTTCCATCACCGGGTCTTAAATGTAGAGCCCGAATTCAGGGACTCACGTCTGGCCTTAATGAAAGCAGTTGGGATTACTTTGGCCAACGCATTGGCCTTAATAGGTGTTTCCGCACCAGAACGTATGTAAATAAAAAATGAAGGGAGGACCAGAATGGATCAGGTAATTCAAGGAAAAAAGAGTGAAGCGGACCTGGCTTATGAGATAATTGAGGAGAGGGACGGGCCAGTATACTACCGGGAACTGGTGGAAGAAATAATTAACCGAATGAATAAACCCAAAAATGCTAAAACCATGGCCTTAATATACACCAGGATTAATATAGACAACCGCCTGGTGCATATGGGCGAAGGCTACTGGATGTTAAGAAAATAAAAGGTGATATAATGAAAATATCGTGGCTAGGACATGCCTGTTTTTTAATCGCCGGCGAAAAAGTATGTTTGGTAACCGATCCATTTGATGAGGAAACCGGGTATAAACCGCTAAGTGTTCACGCCGACATAGTAACAGTCAGTCATCCTCATCATGACCACAACGCCGTGGAGTTGGTTTTAGGAGATCCTCAGGTAATAAGAACTCCGGGAATTCACCATCTGGATTCAATTGATATAAAGGGGATTGAAGTATACCACGATAAACAGCAGGGCAAAAGCAGGGGAAAAAATGTGGCTTTTGTAATTAACATTGATGGCTTAACCGTGTGTCACCTGGGTGATCTGGGTCACATCCTGGATAAGGAACAAATAGCCGCCATAGGTCCAGTTAACATTCTGCTGGTACCGGTTGGGGGTAATTATACCATTAATGCGACAGAAGCCATGGAAACAATAAAAAAGATTAATCCACAGATAACCATTCCTATGCACTACAAAACCCCAGACTGCAATGTAGCAGTAGCCCCGGTTGAAGATTTTATTAAAAACTATGATTCTGTGGTAAAAATCCCGTTTTTGGAAGTGTCAAGCAACACAATTAATAATATAGAGCCAATTGTTCTCCTGGACTACCAGTAAACTTAGTAGTATATTTCAATGGGACTGAAAAACAAAGAGGCGCGAGAACGGTTTATTTGAAAGCGAGGGACTTGTTTTGTCTAAGTTCATATTTGTGACAGGCGGGGTTGTATCATCGTTGGGAAAAGGTATAACGTCCGCTTCTCTGGGGCGTCTGCTCAAGAGCCGTGGTCTCAAAGTCGCAATGCAAAAATTTGATCCCTACATTAATGTCGACCCCGGGACAATGAGCCCTTACCAGCACGGAGAAGTTTTCGTTACTGAAGACGGAGCCGAGACCGACCTTGATGTAGGTCATTACGAAAGATTTGTCGATGTGAACCTCCTCCGATACGCCAACGTAACTACCGGGCAGGTTTATAAAAATGTCCTTGACAAGGAGCGGCGCGGAGACTACCTGGGACAGACGGTTCAGGTTATACCCCACATCACTAACGAGATTAAGTACCGCATAACCCAAATAACCAAACATATTAACGTAGATGTAGTTATAACCGAAATAGGCGGAACAGTTGGAGACATAGAATCCCTTCCCTTTCTAGAGGCAATTCGCCAGTTAAAAAGTGAGTTAGGCAAAGAAAACGTTCTCTACCTGCATGTTACCCTTATCCCTTTCATTAAAGCCGCCGGGGAGCTAAAAACAAAACCCAGTCAACATAGTGTAAAAGAACTAAGAAGTATAGGGATTAACCCTGATATTCTGGTATGTCGCACCGAAAAAGAACTATCTCAGGACATGAAAGCCAAACTGGCCCTCTTCTGCGACGTTGAACAGGAGGCTGTCATTCAATGCATGGACGCCAAGTCCATTTATGAAGTTCCATTAATGCTGGCAGAAGAAGGTCTGGATAAAATTGTTATCAAAATGTTAGGCCTGGAATGCGGCGACGATGATCTGATCGAGTGGCGGGAAATGGTGCAAAAAATAAACAATCCCAAGGGAAAAGTGAGAATCGCCCTGGTCGGAAAGTATGTACAATTGCCTGATGCCTATTTAAGTATGGTTGAATCACTTCACCATGCCGGTATACACCACCAGCGTACGGTAGAAATTAAATGGGTTTACGCCGAAGAGGTTGAAAAGATAGGCACCGATATTCTAAAGGATGTCGATGGCATTCTTTTAGCTTACGGTTTTGGGGAACGCGGTGTGGAAGGAAAGATTAAAACCGCACAATATGCCCGGGAAAACAAAATTCCCTATTTTGGCATCTGCCTTGGAATGCAGTGCGCGGTAATAGAATTTGCCCGCAATGTTTGTGGAATGACAGATGCAGACAGTTCAGAATTTAACCTGCAGACCCCTTATCCAGTGATTGACTTTTTACCTGAGCAAGTAAACATTGAAAACAAGGGCGGAACCATGAGACTGGGTGGGTACCCCTGCCGGTTAAAACCTGGTACCAAAGCAATGCAGGCCTATCAGCAGGAAGAAATTGTAGAGAGACATAGACACCGGTATGAATTTAACAATGAATACCGTCAGCAGCTGATAGACTGTGGTTTAGTCATTAGCGGCACTTCTCCAGATGAAAAACTGGTTGAAATTATTGAAGTAGAAGACCACCCCTGGTTTGTTGCCTGTCAATTTCACCCCGAATTTAAGTCCCGGCCTAACAGACCGCATCCACTTTTCCGAGATTTTATCGGAGCTGCAATAAATCAAGCATAAATAAAAAAGTCCCGGGTTTCGAAAAACAAAACCCGGGACTTAATATTTTAAGCTTACAATCCCTTAAATATATTGTTGGCAATAACCATGCGTTGAATCTGGCTGGTACCCTCGTATATCTGCATGATTTTAGCATCCCGCATGTATTTCTCTACTGGATAGTCTTTGGTGAACCCATAGCCGCCCAAAACCTGTACCGCGTCTACAGCGACCTTCATGGCCATATCCCCGGCATAGGCCTTGGCAATAGATGCTGCTTGAGAATAGGGAAGCCCGGCTTCCTTAAGCCAGCACGATTTATGAACCAGCAGGCGCGCGGCTTCAATCTGCATCAGCATATCCGCCAACATGAATTGAATAGCTTGAAAAGCTGCAATGGGCTTTCCGAATTGTACCCGCTGCTGGGCATAGTCTTTAGCGTAGTCATAAGCCGCCTGGGCGACACCAATAGCCATAGCCCCTACCATGGGGCGGGACAAGTCCAGGGTTTTCATGGCTATAGAAAACCCCTCACCCTCTTTTCCTAACAGATTATCTTTATGTACCCTGACATTATCGAATATTACTTCGTTGGTTACTGACGTTCTGATTCCCATTTTATGTTCTTTTTTGCCGATGCCGACGCCTTCGAGGTTACGGTCGACCATGAAGGCACACATCCCTTTATACTTTAAACTGCGGTCCATGGTGACGAAAACCACAAATACATCGGCAATGCCGGCGTTAGTTATGAAACATTTAGTACCATTCAATATGTAGTAATCCCCGTCAGCTTTACAGGTTGTTGCCAGACCAGATACATCTGATCCCGCACCGGGCTCGGTAAGGCAAAAAGCGGCGATTTTACGTTCGTTAAGCAGGCCAAAGAATCTTTCCTTTTGTTCATGAGTTCCGGCTACCAGGACAGGATCAGCTGCCAGGCCGGTATTACCCAGGACGGTAGTAGCTATCCCGGCATCACCCCGGGCCAGCTCCTCAAAAACCAGAGCCTGAGCTATGTAATCGGCTCCGGGGCCGCCATATTCCGCGGGAACCCCAATGGTCAACAGACCGGTGTCATACAACTTATCCAGAATAAAAATTGGGAACTCATCTTTCTCATCGTATTCTTGTGCAATGGGAGCAAGTTCATTTTCAGCGAATTTTCGAGCCATCCTTCTTATGGATTCCTGTTCATCGGTATAACCAAAATTCACTTCAATCCCCCCCAAATAGATAGATTTTTTCATTCCGATTTAAATATTTTACCGGGGCACCTTCTGGTGCCCCGGTAGATTCTCTTTATTTAGTCTATAAGAGAATACCCGAAGACTAGAGAGCTTCCTCGGGAATCTCGAGAGCAGTTGTATCTCCGATTTCCATGACCTTCTTGATGCCAAAGATCTGCGGAACCATGTTCCTTACATAAAAACGGGCGCTGGCAATCTTGCCTTTGTAGAAGTTGGCGTCAAAATGGGAATCACCCAGCTCAGCCAGTTTCTTAGCGGCGACCAGAGCCTGATCGGTGATAAGCATACCGCAGTACAGCATAGCAGTTGCATGCAGAATGCGGGTTGCGAAGGTCGGGCCCATCTGTACTTTGCCGTCAGCTTTGAAGCTGGCTAGCATTTCCCGGATGTCCTGATACTCATTGTATGCATCGGCCATGATCTTAAACTCGGTTTCAAATGCAGCATCTTTCTTGGTATCGATGAATTCCTTGATCTCGCCCAGCCATTTCTGGAACGGTGCGCCGCCCTTCATAGACATCTTGCGGCCGGTCAGGTCATTGGCCTGGATATAGTTGGTTCCTTCCCAGATGCAGTAGATATGGCAGTCGCGGTTCAGTTCAGCAACCGGATACTCTTCGATGAAGCCGTATCCGCCGTGGCACTGGATGGCCTCTACAGTCATCTGGCGGGCCATATCGGAGGTATAGGCTTTACACAGCGGGTTGTTTATCATGAACATATCGTCGGCGTATTCACGCTCCGCCGGATCGCCGGAATCGTGGGACATGTCAATGTACCAGAAGGTCTTGTAAAGCAGGGCGCGGGTAGCTTCCATAACGGATTTCTGGAGCAGCAGCATGCGGCGGATATCCTCATGCTCGATGATCCGTACTTTCGGTCCCTTAGGATCAGTGGTCTTGGTGCCCTGAACCCTTTCCTTAGTGTAGGCAAGTGCTGAATAGTACGCCTGGCTCATTATGCCCAGGGAAAACAGACCGGTGTTGATACGCTCTTCGTTCATCATCTGGAACATCTGAGCCATACCTTTGCCTTTGCCGTCTACCGGAGTATCACCGATCAGATAGCCATAGCAGTTGTTGTTTTCGCCGAAGGCCAGAGAGCAGGTTGGGGACCCTTTGATACCCATTTTATGCTCGATGCCGCTGGTGGCAACATCGTTGTACTCACCGAGTGAACCGTCCTCGTTGACCCAGTACTTGGGCACGATGAACAATGAGATACCAGCGGTGCCCGGCAGTGCGCCTTCTGTGCGGGCCAGCACCAGATGGATAAAGTTGCTGGCGCAGTCGTGGTCGCCAGCGGTTATGAATATCTTTTGTCCCTGTATTTTATAGATTCCAGGTCTGTCAGTGGCAAAAGCCTTGGTGGCTACCGCGCCGACGTCAGAGCCCGCGCCGGGCTCGGTCAGACACATGCTGCCACCCCACTCACCGGTGAACATCTTGGGCAGGAACAGGTTCTTTTGGAACTCGGAAGCTCTGTGCTGAATCAAGGCTGCAGCACCCTGGGTCAGACACCAGTAGGTAACAATGGAGCCGGATGCAGCGGTCTGCATTTCGATAATCGGTGCATTCAGAACGAGCGGAAGATGACCCTCGACTTCGCGGTCAGAAACCTGCGGTCCGAGCTCGGCTTCCATAACTGTCTTGTATACACTTTTAAAGGAATCCGGGGTGATAACCTTGCCGTCGACGTATTTCAGACCGATTTCATCGGCGTCGCCATTGGCCGGAGCAATAACATCCCGGCAGATTTTGAATGCAACGTCGAGGAAGGAGTCTATATCATCTTTTGAATAATAATCTTTGTATGCGTCAAAGCTGAAGGTTTTATCCATATCGAGCCATTCTTTGAGAACAAACTTGGCATCTCTGATCTCATAAACGAAGTTGGTTGAAGACATGAAACTTTCCCTCCCAATAATTAGTTATAATTCAAACGATTTTCAACAAAATCCTTGATTAAACTAACTCTACTATTGCGGCCACTGCCGGACCGCCACCAGCACAGAGACTGGCTCCACCGTATTTAATTCCCCGGCGGCGCATTTCGTTTATTAAAGTTACTATTAGCCGAGCCCCGGTTTGTCCTACCGGATGACCTAATGAAATTCCTGAACCATTGACATTGATTATGCTTTTATCTATTTTCAACTCGCGATTGCAGCCAATTACCTGAGCGGCAAAGGCCTCATTCAGTTCCCACAAGCCGATATCTTCTTTTGCTAACCCGGCAAATTTTAGAGCCCGGGTTACAGCCGGCACTACTCCGAGACCCATAATCTTGGGATCTACTGCTCCGGAAGCGGTTGATACTATACGAGCTAAAGGCTTCAGCCCCAGTTCTTCCATTTTCTCTTTGCTAACCAGTACCAGGGATGATCCGCCATCGTTCAGAGAGGAAGCGTTCCCCGCGGTTACTGTTCCATCCTTTTTAAATGCAGGAGCGAGTTTCGCCAGGGATTCAATGGTCATGTTAGCCTTGGGGTGCTCATCAACTTCGAAGAAGGTGCTCCCTTTTTTCGATTTGATCTCTACCGGGACAATCTCTTCTTTAAAGCGACCTTCACTGATCGCGGCCGAAGCGCGTTGATGACTCATTAAGGCCCATTCGTCCTGCTCTTCGCGGCTAATGTTATGCATTTCAGCTACATTTTCTGCGGTAACGCCCATGTGGTAATTGCAGAAAGGATCAACCAGTCCATCGTTAAGCATTTGATCAATAAATTTGGCATCACCCATCCTCAGTCCCTGGCGAGCTTTATGGACCATATAGACGCAGTTACTCATGCTCTCATAACCCACAACCAGAGAGATGTCGACTTTACCAAGCATGATCTGTTGCGACGCGACCTCAGTTGCCCGCATTGAAGAGGGGCATTGCTGATTAATGGTTAAGGCCACAGTTTCAACCGGGCATCCGATGCCCAGACATACCTGGCGACCGGGATTCCCTTTACAGCCACCTTGGAATACCTGACCGGCCACAACTTCCTCAACCTGTTCGGGCTTGACTCCAGCTCTTTCCAGGGCCGCTTTCCCAGCAGCAATACCGAGGTCTACCCCGCTAAGGCTTGACAGCCCCCCAAGATAGTCGCCAATAGCAGTGCGGGCGGCACCAACAATAAATACTTCCCTCAAGATTATACCTCCCTTTATTTCCCTTTTTTCTTTCTCTAGTTTATTTATGGATCAAGAAAAGACTTGTTCGCATCACCCCCTGGTGTGTTTCTCATATATCACAATATTTCTTTTCAATAGTGAATCTGCCATTATAATCGCACAACTGGATTAACAGGAAGAATTAAGCAAAAGCCGAAACGTTAAAATATTCTACTCTATACCCATGTATTCCTGCCAAAGTGATATATTTCGCAACAATCAGGCAATTTGCTCTTTTCAAAATGATTACTTTTCACTACATTGCCTCCCTTAAATTCAGCCTTGACTTCATTCTTCAATAGCTAACGCGCGGATAAAGCACACAATTGTAGAATATACAGGCGGAATGTCCCAATAACACTGGATTTTTCACTTGACTAAAGAATGAAAAAAAACTAAGTTAAATTCCAGAAAAAGGAAACAATATTTAGCCTATATATTTATATGAAAGATTTCGGGTCTTACCACTAAACAGACCTTATCTTCTTTGTATGTTTATTACTGTCAGACTTATGGAAAAGATTACATTAGCGTAGGCCCGAGCAGGGGAGATAAAAGGGTATGTACACTTTCCGAGTAATAGATAATTCGTTTGAAGAAGAATACGAGAGATTTGTAGTTTCTCATCCCAAAGGACATATCCTTCAAACCACGGCGTGGGGAGAAGTTAAAAGAGGTATGGGATGGATACCTTTGAAGGTAGCCATATTTGAAGATGGTCAAATTAAAGGATCTATGCAGCTCTTAAAAAGAAAAATTCCCCTGCCAATCCTGAACCGGTCAATTTTATATTCACCCCGTGGTCCAGTAATAGATATTAATGATACCCGGCTGCTGGATCAGTTGTTAACGGGAGTAAAATCAGTGGCTCATGATCATCGAGCTATTTTCCTGAAGATAGATCCAGATGTACCTCACGATAATAAACCATTCGAAAATTATCTATTATCTCGTCACTTCAAGCGAACACAAACCGCGGAAGGATTTGAAGGAGTGCAGCCAACGTATGTTTTTCGTTTAAATATTGAACCGGAAGAAGAACAATTGTTAGCGGCAATGTCCAATAAAACCAGATACAACCTGCGCCTGGCTGAAAAAAAGGGGGTAAAGATACGGCATGGGAGAGAGATACAAGATCTTAAAAAGTTCTACGTAGTCCTTCAAGAGACTGCTAAAAGAGATAGGTTTCTAATACGTGGTTATGAATATTTTGAAATGATCTGGATCCATTTAGCCCAAAATGGTTTAGCCCAGTTATTCCTCGCCGAATATGAAGGGGAGATTATTGCCGGGAGTCTAGCGTTTATATTAGGGGATAAAGCCTGGTATATCTATGGGGCTTCCGGCAATAGTCATCGTAATGTAATGCCGAATTATTTTCTTCAGTGGGCAATGATTCGTTGGGCTAAGGAAAACGGGTGTAAAATTTACGACTTTCGAGGAGTTTCCAGTGATATCAGCGAGGATAACCCCTTATACGGACTTTATCGCTTTAAAAAGGGTTTTGGTGGCGAGTTTACCCAATTTATTGGGGAATGGGACCTGGTTTATAACCCGTTCTTCTACTGGTTATGGACCAGGGCTTTACCCGTTTATTACCGGACAATAAGAAAAATAAAAAAATAAGAAAGACTAGGGAGATAACCATGGATTACCCTCTTAATAAATGGGTGGAAGTTAATATTGAGGCATTGGAATACAATTTGACATCGATTAGAGGCCACATGGCAGAAGGGGTAAGACTCATCGCAGTAATAAAATCCAATGCTTATGGATTGGGTGCGGTTGAAGTGGCCCGTAACCTGGCATACCAGGGGGTAAACTTTTTCGCCGTTACTTTTCTGCAAGAGGCAGTTGAATTAAGAAACAACGGTATCCAACAGGACATTTTGATATTTGCTCCATTATCGGCGGAAGAAGCTGCAATCGCAATCAAACTTGACTGTACGTTAACTGTCGCCAGTATGGCGGATCTGGAAACAGTAATAAAAACCACCCTTCAAACCGGAAAAGAAGGTCGGGTTCATATTAAAGTGGATACAGGACTCAGCCGTTTTGGTGCTTGTCCTGAGGATGCTATGGCCCTAGCTCGATTGGCCAAGAAAGAGGAAAATATCTTTCTAGAAGGAATTTATACTCATTTTTCAGAGGCAGCCGGCAGCGGTTCATTTACTGTTTATCAGTATAATAAATTCATCAAACTGATTTCTGATTTGAATGAAGCCGGTATATTTATTCCTTTACAGCATTGCAGCAGTAGCAGTGCTTTTTTAAGGTTTCCTCATATGCATTTAAACGCCGTTAGAATTGGAACCCTGCTAGGAGGTCAGTATCCGGCCGGAGCCATACCAAGGGTCCTGGATTTACGTGACGCATTTCGTTTCAAGGCTCGCGTGGCTGCGGTTCGGTACCTTAGCAAAGGCAGTTATATTGGGTATTATCGCACTTACAGGTTAAAAAGAGATGCCCAGATTGCGGTAATACCTGTTGGTTTTGTGGACGGCTTGACGGTAGAACCGATTTCTAAGCCATCCGGGTTAATAGATCTTTTCAAGGTGATAGCCAAAACCGAGGCCGCTTATCTTAACCTTAACCGAGTTGCAACTGTAGCTAAAATAAACGGGGAAAACGTTTTTATTCGGGGTAAGGTTTTTATGCAGTTTTCTTTAGCTGAAATATCCCCGGATATGAAGGTTCAGATTGGTGATGTAGTAGAACTGCCAGTGAAAAGAACTCTTGCATCTATATCAATTCCACGCGTATATTGTAGGCAGGATGTTGCCCTTGAAGACTCGAATCGTCCCGCTTGCATATCTATTAAGTCAGCAAGTATATTGTAAGTAGAAAAAACAGGAAAGAAAGGGCAACCGGCTTAATATAGGTATGGAGAGGAGAATTCTTTGTGGCCAAAAAGTTGGTAGTCGGGTTAATTGTCATTACATGCTTATTAACAATCTTCCTGGCTTTTCGCGGAGGGGTAGGAAGTCCTTCGGCAACTAAACCGGCGGGAATCGGAAAATCCGTGGGAATCATAAGAATTGAAGGAGAAATAGCTGGTGCATACAGCAGCGGGGGATTAGGAGCGGACTCCATGTTGGACAGCGTAACCAACGCCTTGATTCAAGCCCGAAAAAGGGATGATATAGTGGCGGTGGTAATAAGAATAGACAGCCCCGGCGGAACTGTGGCCGCATCGCAGGAAATTACCGAAGAAGTGGATCGGCTTCGGAAAACCGGCAAACCGGTTATAGCTTCGATGGGTGATATCGCTGCTTCCGGGGGGTACTGGGTGGCTACCAGTTGTGATACCATAGTTGCCAATCCTGCCACTATGACAGGGAGCATTGGTGTCATTATGGAGACTACGAACTATCAGGGGTTAATGCAAAAACTGGGAGTTACCGATGAGGTAATTAAAAGCGGAAAATATAAAGACATAGGGTCTTCGACCAGACAGATGACCGAAGAAGAACGACAGCTTCTGCAGGGCATGGTAACCGACACTTATCAGCAATTCCTCGACCAGATTAAAAAAGGCCGCAAAGGGAAAATCGATGAAAGTAAACTAACCAGCATAGCTGATGGAAGAATTTTTACCGGACGCCAGGCTTTGAAGCTAGGCTTAGTTGATAAGCTTGGCAGCTTTCAGGATACGATTAACCTGGCGGGCAAACAAGCTGGTCTGGAAGGCAGTATTAACACCGAGGAACTTGTTAACCCAAGTCCCTTTAGCATGATGATGAATCTATTTTCCATGGCCACGGGTTTTCAGAATCGGATGGTTAATGCGTCTTACTAAGGAGTGGTGTTATGTCTTTATATGAAACGGTTTATGGTACTCTGGTGGATCCAGTCAGTACTTTTCGAATTATGCGGGAAAAGGAAACGCTTAAACAGGGAATAGTAATACTTATTCTTTTATTTATATTTTTCTATCTAAACGACGCTGGAAAATTGATGAATAACATCAGCCAAAACCCTGCGCTAAGTGAATTGAATATTAACCTCTCGGGATCTTATTGGTTCTATCCTTTAATTGGGCTTCCTTTATACCTGGTGGGGTGGTTTATTATATCCTCTCTTTACGGCTTGCTGGGAAGTCTTTACTGTAACCGAACTAATCCCCGGGCACTGATGAACATGCTTGCATTTTCGCTGTTGCCGGGCATTTTTAGTGTACCATTGCAGCTGGGCTTACAAGCCTTTGGCTGGCAGGCAGGGTCCATAGTTGTTAGTCTGGTTTTTTGGATATGGGTAATGGTACTTCAAATTATTGGGTTAAAGGAAATTTTAGATGTTGAAACCGGGCAGGCAGTGGCTATATGGATTACCCCCCTGGCAGTTGGATTTGTTATAATGGTTCTTGGAATAATAAGCTTATCTGCTTCAATCGCCTCCATGTTTATATAAACAAAAATCAGCAGGAAAAAAGAAACATTTATTGAATACGTTGCTATGAAGTTGTTGGGTTGGAGGTACTTACATGAGCCAAAAAATTCTGGTAGTAGACGACCAGAAGGGCGTAAGGCGATTGTTAGAAGAGCTATTTGTCCGGGAAGGCTATCAGGTTACCATAGCAGTGGACGGCAAAGAAAGCCTGGAGATTGTTAAAAACGATCCTCCGGACATAATATTAATGGATATGAAAATGCCTAACATGAGTGGGTTAGAGGCATCGCAGGAGATTTTAAATATCAACCCTAATATGCCAATAATATTAATGACCGCCTATGGTGAAATGGAGGTGGTCCAAAGAGCTCTCGAATTGGGAGTTAAACGTTATATTACAAAACCTTTTGATATTGTTGTTATGAGAAACCTTGTCAAGGAGATCCTTTCTGAAAGGAGACCCCTATAATACTAACCTTGCCAAGCCCCGCTCAGCAAACCCAAAAGAAAAGAGGGATAATACATGGCACTGATACCGGTTGCAGCGTTACTAAAGGACGCTGAAGCAGGCGGATACGCTGTAGGAGCATTCAATGCTAATAATATGGAAATTGTCCAGGCTATTGCCGAGGCAGCAGAAAAGGAGAAAGCACCGGTTATCATGCAGGCCAGCCAGGGCGCGATTAAATACGCCGGGTTGGATTATATTATTGGGATGGTCAAAATAGCCTCAGAAAACTATAAAATTCCTATTGCTCTGCACCTGGACCATGGCACCAGTTTTGAACAGGTGGTTCAGTGTATAAGAGGCGGTTTTAGTTCAGTAATGTATGATGGATCAAAGCTTTCTCTGGAAGAAAATATTCAAATGACCAGGAAAGTATTAGAGATTGCCAGACCGGTTGGGGTTTCTGTGGAAGCCGAATTAGGTAAGATTGTTGGCACAGAAGACGATATTCATGTCAGTGAGCGAGATGCCTATTTTACTGACCCGGAAGAGGCCAGAATATTTGTTGAGAAGACCGGGATTGATTCCCTGGCGATAGCGATTGGCACGGCTCACGGACAATACAAAGGAGAACCCATGCTCGATTTCGAGCGGCTGGATAAAATTCGTCAAATCGTTAACTTGCCGATTGTTTTACATGGTTCTTCCGGAGTACCAGATGACTCGATCAGGAGAGCGATATCACTTGGAGTTCGGAAAGTTAATATTGATACCAATATTCGCGAGGCTTTTGTATGGAAAGTTAGAGAAGAAATCCAAAAAGATCCTTCAGAAATAGATCCGCGTAAAATACTAGGCCCGGCACGTGAGGCGGCCGTTGAATTAATCAGAAGCAAAATTCGGCTTTTCGGATCTTCGGGTAAAGCTTAAGTATTTAAAGCCTTTAAAAAGCGGATGTAGGGAGGTTGATCATGAGGATATTTTTAGATACTGCCATAGTCGAGGAGATTAGGGAGATTAATTCTTTGGGATTCCTGGCTGGAGTAACAACTAATCCTACATTGATTGCCAAAGCTGGCGGGGATTTTCACCAGACCATAAAGGAAATATGTGAGATTGTTGATGGTCCAGTTAATGCGGAACCATTCAGTATTGAGTTGACAGGTATATTGAAGGAAGCTGAGGTTTTAGCGAAGCTTCATCCGAATGTGGTTGTAAAGGTACCCATGAGTGAGGACGGGCTCAAGGCTATCAGCCAGTTAAAAAAGCAGGGGATCAGAACCAATGCGACTCTGATATTTTCAGCCAATCAGGCTTTACTGGCCGCCAGAGCAGGAGCAGATTATGTAAGTCCCTTTGTGGGTAGGTTAGATGATACCGGAAATGATGGTTTATATGTTTTGGAAGAGATTCTGACTGTCTTTGACCAGTACGCTATTGAAACCGAAGTAATAGCCGCCAGCATACGCCACCCGATGCATGTTACCGGAGCGGCTAAAATCGGTGCCCACATAGCAACGATACCCTATCCCGTTATTAAAACGTTGATAAGGCATCCTTTGACTGACCAGGGTATAGCCAGATTTGTTGCGGATTCGAAGCAGTATATGCAAAAGTAATAATGGGAGGGAATTCCGGTGGAGAGGGAATTAGCCTTAGAATTAGCACGAGTAACCGAAGCGGCCGCTCTTGCCGCAGCGCGTTGGATGGGACGAGGCCAGAAAGATGCAGCGGACGAAGCTGCTGTATCGGCCATGAGAGTAATGTTTGATACAGTACAAATTGATGGTATCGTTGTAATTGGTGAAGGAGAAATGGACGAAGCCCCTATGCTGTACATCGGCGAACGCGTTGGAATGGGGAATCCTCCCCTGGTGGATGTAGCAGTTGATCCTCTCGAAGGAACTAACATAGTGGCTAAAGGTTTAACCGGAGCTATTGCCGTACTGGCGGTAGCACCACGAGGAACCTTGTTGCATGCCCCAGACATGTATATGGATAAGATTGCGGTAGGTCCTGAGAGTAAGGGAAAGGTTAGCCTCGATGCACCGGTTAAAGATAATCTTAAAGAAGTTGCCAAAGCCTTGGATAAATCTATTAGTGAAATTACCGCAGTTGTTTTAGACAGACCTCGTCACCAGGAACTTATTGAGGATATCAGGAGTGCAGGAGCGAGAATTAAACTTATAACCGATGGAGATGTTTCCCCAGCGGTAGCCGCCGCCTATGAAGGATCTGGAGTAGATATTCTGATAGGTATTGGCGGTGCACCGGAAGGGGTTATCTCGGCAGCTGCCCTCCGTTGCCTGGGAGGGGACTTTCAGGGAAGGTTATGTCCTACCGAAGATAGTGAAATTGAGAGAGCCAAACAAATGGGGATCGAAGATATCAATCGACTGTTGACTATTGATGATCTAGTTAAATCCCAACAGGTATTTTTCTCAGCTACAGGCATTACCGATGGAGATTTACTAAAGGGTGTCAGGTACTTTTCCAGAAGAGCTATAACTCATACCCTTATCATGAGGGGTGAGTCAGGGACGATAAGGTATATTGAGGCAATTCACCAGCTTGATAAAAAACCCCTTTTCAGGGATAATAAAATAAAGATTCGTATGGATTAAATGAAGCGGTTCATTAGAAGAATTAAAAAAAGAGTTTATGCCTATTTATTAGAGTTTTTTCAGAAGGACGATGCCCCAATACGATTGGCGATAGGGTTTGCAATCGGGGTGTGTGTGAACTTCCTTCCAACCTTTGGTTTCGGTTTTCCTCTGGCTATAGCTCTTTCCTTTATCACACGAACCAGCATAATTGGAAGTCTTATTGGTGAGACTCTTTCCAAAGTCTTTTTTCCGATCTTTCTTTTACTAGATGTTTTTACCGGAAACCTACTCTGTCCTTTTCCGAACACAATGTATACGCCAGACTCGGTTATGGCAATTTTTTCGGGGTGGAAGAGTTTCCAACCTTATGCTGTTCCCCTGTTAATAGGAATGTCAGTTAATATATTGTTGGCAGGAAGCCTTATAACCTTCATCAACTACTGGCTGCTTTCCCGCTATCGAAAGAAAATAATTAAATTTCTCTTATCCAGAGAGGAGGAAATTTGTTGAACCTATCCGAGTTGGAGAATAAAACCATGGTTGAACTCTACCAGGTGGCTAGAGATCTTAACCTTGCAGGGTTCTATAAGCTCCGAAAAAAAGAATTAGTCTTTGAGATCATGAAAGCTTTAACTCATTCCGATGAATTGCTTTCCGCCCAGGGGGTATTGGAAGTTTTGCCGGACGGCTACGGTTTTCTAAGACCCTTTGCTTATCTTCCTAGTCAAGAAGACATTTATGTATCCCCCTCCCAAATTCGTAAATTCGATTTAAGGACCGGGGATAAAGTATCTGGACAGGTAAGACCGCCAAAAGATAACGAAAGATTTTTTGCCTTACTTAAGGTAGAAGGTGTAAATGGACGACCACCGGACGAGTCACCTAAAAGGATTCATTTTGATGCTCTTACGCCATTACATCCTCAGGATAGATTTCATCTCGAGACTACATCCAACGAAGTAGCAACCCGGATAATCGATCTGATATGCCCGGTGGGGAAAGGACAGCGTGGATTAATCGTTGCTCCGCCCAAGGCCGGTAAAACCGTGCTTCTTCAGAAGATAGCCAATGCCATAACGACCAACCATCCCGAAGTCGAATTGATGATACTGCTAATTGATGAGAGACCTGAAGAAGTAACAGATATGCAGCGATCCGTTAATGCGGAAGTTACAGGTTCCACATTTGATGAACCACCGGAGAACCACGTAAAAATTGCGGAGATGGTTTTAGAAAGAGCCAAGCGTCTGGTCGAACACAAAAAAGATGTTGTCATCCTGCTTGACAGTCTGACTCGTTTGGCCAGAGCCCATAACCTGGTAGTACCCCCCAGTGGCAGAACCTTATCGGGCGGACTCGACCCGACTTCGCTGCATAAGCCTAAGCGCTTTTTCGGGGCGGCGCGGAATATTGAAGAAGGGGGCAGCCTTACGGTACTGGCTACGGCGCTAGTGGAAACCGGTTCCCGCATGGACGAGGTAATATTTGAAGAATTCAAAGGCACTGGCAATATGGAACTGGTTCTCGACCGCAAACTAGCGGAGAGAAGAATCTTCCCCGCTATAGATATAAAACGCTCCGGTACCAGAAAAGAAGAATTATTGATGACCAAAGAAGAACTGGAGCTTAACTGGAACTTACGCAGAATGTTTGGTAATTATCAGACTATAGAGACCATGGAAATCATGACTGATACCCTTAGGAAAACTCGTTCCAATACAGACTTGTTACGGGCTGCACCGGTTTTCTTTGCCGAGCTATCATGACGGTAAATTGAATAACTTTAGGATATTAGGGAAAAATAAGGGCAAATAACCCTTATTTTTCTTTTTTTCCTTACCTTATATACGACAGGTAAGGACGCCCGTCAACTAAAGCCGGCGGGCCGCACGATTACGATATTTTACTTCTTGCTTTGCTCGGGTAAAAAACGAAATCGGGTGAAGGAATAAACTACTGAAAGGCGCGGGTTTAAGGGAACTATTCAGCCGCGTCTTCGTTGTGAAAGGTGGAAACAATGAAAACCAAAGGCTTCGCTCTGGTTTTACTGGCAGCGTTAAGCCTGACACTCTTTTCCGGTCACGCTATGGCCTGGGTCAGCCAGGATAGTTTTCAACCCAGTGTCACAGCCATTAGCAGGGAAAGCTTGACCAGAGTGTACCAGGTACGCCAGGGCGACACCATCTGGGCAATTGCGAAGAAATCCAATGCGGATGTAAATACTCTTCTGAGTATAAACCGATTGTCCGACAAAAGTATAATTTACGAAGGTCAGTATTTGGATATCCCCTTTAGCCGGGAAAAAATGCATAGAATTAAAGCCGGTGAAAACTTATGGAAGATAGCCAAAATGTATCAGACCAGTGTTGGTCGCTTAACGGCAGTTAACCCGGACATTAAAAATATTGACTGCCTGAACGTTGGACAGGTGATTAAAATACCTGCCAGCGCCAATCTGCGCAGTGCAGTAAACCGGGAGTATCCTTCCCGCAGTTTAAAAGCAATTTTCTCCTGGCCGGTTCTGGGTGTGATTAGTTCTAGCTACGGCTATAGAAAAAGTGGCTTCCATCATGGTATGGATATAGCTGTTCCTATTAGTACCCCCATCAAGGCGGCTGCGTCGGGAACTGTTATTTTTGCCGGTGTTCGAAGTAAGGTTTACGGGCGCACGGTAATTATTCAGCACCCTAATGGAACAAAGACTCTCTATGCACATGCGAAGAAAGTCCTGGTTAAAAAAGGACAGCTGGTGGATAAGGGGGAATCCATAGCCCTGGTTGGTGTTTCCGGGCGAACTACTGGCCCTCACGTACATTTCGAAGTATATCGGAGTGGCAATACAGTAGACCCAGCCAGATATTTGAAATAAGCGTCAAAAGGTACTACAATAAAAGGGCTTCGCCTATTTAAAGGCGAGGCCCTTTTATTTTGATAAGAATTGGAATAACGGGGATAATTTTAGTATAAAGTTGGCTCAAAACCCAAGCCGCGCCCTTCATTGACAGGGTTAAAGCCGCTATGCTATACTATCAATTGCACTTGCAAGCGAATCCCTTGGAGGGGTGTCCGAGCGGTTGAAGGAGGCGGTCTTGAAAACCGTTGAACCTTTGCGGGTTCCGTGGGTTCGAATCCCACCTCCTCCGCCATGTAAGTTCTTTAGTACAATTGAATAGAAGCGTGGAGAGATGGCCGAGTAGGACGAAGGCGGTCGCCTGCTAAGCGATTATACGGGCTAAAACTCGTATCGTGGGTTCGAATCCCACTCTCTCCGCCATTTACGCGCCCATAGCTCAGCTGGATAGAGTAACGGACTACGAATCCGGTGGTCGCAGGTTCGAATCCTGCTGGGCGCGCCATTTATTTTCTGGCGCCCGTAGCTCAGTAGGATAGAGCATCGGTTTCCTAAACCGGGGGCCGGGGGTTCGAATCCCTCCGGGCGCACCATAAATCATATTGAAGAGAATCCCCCTTGATAGGGGGATTATTTTTTTTTACTCAAATAAATTGGATTCCTGGAGTTCCTCTTGTACAGGGAGGACAAAAGCGAAACAGCTTCCTTTTCCCGGCTGGCTGGATACCCATATTCGCCCCTGATGATGTTCAATGATCTCCCGGGAAATGGCCAGACCGAGCCCGGTTCCTTGCGGTTTAGAGGTCAAGGGATCGGATACTTGCTGAAACCTTTGAAAGAGTAAAGGAATTTGATCCTGGCTGATACCGACACCGTTATCGGTTACCGCTACCAGCAGCCACTTATCATCAGAAAGATCGACCGGAATCCCAAAGCGGTTATTCTCGGAATCCCGGTTTAAAACCAGGGCATCTATAACAATCTCTCCTTCTGAAGTAAACTTTATAGCGTTGGAGAGCAGGTTGGTTATAACCTGGATCAAGCGGTCTCGATCTCCTATAATCGGGGGAAGATCCGGCTCGATATCTGTTCTAAGAGTCAACCCCTTTTCGCTTAAAAGAGAATAAACTGCGGTTACCGAAGAACTAATCAACTCCCCGATATGTACCTCTGACATATTCCAATGTAGTTTCCCGGACTCTATTTTGGCCACATCCAGCAGGTTGTTTACCAGTCGAGTCAGGCGTTCTCCTTCGCTGATTATAATGTTTAAGTTTTCCTCGGTTCTAGTTAATATCTGTTGGCCTTTTACGTCGTCCTCGGGAATTAGCGGTTGTATCTGTTTTTCCAGGTGGCGCATTATTATCTTGGCAAAGCCCATAATGGATGTTAAAGGGGTCCTGAGCTCGTGGGAAACAGTCGATATGAAATCGGTTTTCATCCGGTCTACCTCTTTCTCTCGGGTGATGTCACGAAGAGCATAGACCCGGGCTACTATTTTACCGCTGCCGTCACCGATGGGGGCGGAATAACTTTGCAGCGTACGGGGGTAAGGAATTACCTGTTCCCATTCCCGGGTGGAAGTTAGCTGGGGCTCAACAATGAAGGAATCAAGCCATTCCTGATAAAGCTGTGGATCTGAGAAGGTTTCCGGTTTAAGGTTTTCTACTTTAGCCATAGTTTGAAAAAGGCAGGAATAAGACTGGAGGTTAAAATAAGACTCGGCACGTTTATTCCACATTATTAAGCGCTGCTCATTATCGGTAACGAAAACCGACTCGTTGATGCCGTCTAGAATCGAGTCCAAAAGCTGGGCCTGACGCTGATTGGTTTTCTTGCTTAAGAAAGCGCCGGCTCGAGCGGCATAGAGTAGAATGGACAATATCCAGGCCACCAGAACCAGAGAGGCCCCATTGGTATAATGTCCAGCAAGTTTAAAAGGATTAGTTTGCAGATGAGAAATAGTCGTAAGGAAGAAAATGAAAGGGACCACGATGACAACGAAGCTGGTCCGAGGCTTATAATACAAAATAGCCGCAATAGCCAGGCATCCCAGCATATATGCGCTTATATCACCATGCAGAAACTGATCCGCTGCGGTGGTAATTACACATAAAATCATAGTTAACATTCCGGACAATATACCGACAAACCCATGCCGGGAGGTTATGTTCTGTGGAGAGGCAGGAATCTTAATTAGCGTGAGGATCAGTAGTATAATCATTCCGGTCAAAAGGAATAGGTGGGCAAAGGTAAGGTACACATAGCCGGGTTGGGTTTCGAAAAGGAAACGTCGCTGCCAGTCTATGTATAAAAGAATCAAGTGCAGGCCTGTTACCGCCAGGGTAAAGACTCTGATTCGAAATATATTATCGAAGACTATTTCCGCATCAAATTCTTTCTGGTACTCCTCTGGAACACCAACCTGCAGTTTATTACGAAATGATCGTAAATCTAGTTTAATCATTACTTCCCTCTATGCTAGATAGACTTATCTGTTAATGCACCTTCATTAAGAATTATAGCATTTTAGATCCGGCACGGGTACGAATACCGGGCTTCTTGACACTGCGTGGTTTGTGCATTATGATGATGGTTGTCAGAAAACATGGTGGGTTAAGAAGGAGACAATGACGGTCGATTCTCTGCCTGATGAATATTACATGCAAATGGCTATAGAGCTTGCGCGTGAGGCAATGGATCAGGGAGAAGTTCCTGTGGGGGCGGTAGTGGTCCGCCAGGGCGAGGTTATTGCCAGAGCCCGGAATGAGAAGGAAGCTACCGGGGACCCGACTGATCACGCTGAAATGCTGGCCATAAGAAGGGCAGTTCAAAGAACTGGCTCCTGGCGTTTAACTGATGCTGCCATGTTCGTGACCCTGGAACCCTGTCCGATGTGTGCCGGAGCCATGGTTCAGGCCCGGTTAGGACGCTTAGTTTTCGGAACATATGACTCTAAAGGCGGGGCGGTAGGTTCACTAATTGATATTTTAGATTTACCGGGAAGCATTCATCGGGTGGCGGTTAAATCAGGTATACTAAAAGAAGAATGTGGAGAACTGTTAAGCTCCTTTTTTGAAAAAAGAAGATAAACCTTTAGAGGCATATACAATAGAATAATAATACTTTGTATACGGAGAGATGGCTGAGCTCGGTTTAAAGCGCACGACTTGAGATGACCGCAGGATTTTCGAAACAAGAATGCCTCTAGATTGGTTAGGGCACCTTTCCGAATGAAAATTACACAATCGGATTAACACCGAACGATTAAACACCTTCAAGTCAATGATTCTTGGAGGTGTATTTTTATGGCCCGAAAAAGGTGTGTAATTCAAACGAAGATCAAGATTAATTATTAGTAAATAGCATTAACTAGGGATGCTATATAGTAATCAATTCTTTGATACATTCGAAAAAGAGGGGTTTATGGCATTTGTTTCGCTACATGATGGCGGCCTAGAACCCTCAAAAGTGTCCATACATAACTCTATAGCATTATAAAGGTAAAATGGTTAATATAGTAAATGGCGTTTATAGAGTCCTACATGTTTTACCGGAGGTTCATCAAACCGAACATTTAAATCAGACGTATGCTTTTTGTAAAAACGAATTATCTCTATGAAATGAGGATAATATGGCCAACAAGTTTCTCAAAGAGGTTTTTTACATAGACGGCAGTTTAAGGGATATTTACATTAAAAATACCACCATTGATGATTGGCAAAAAGCCCTTAATCTTTTATGCGCAAAAGCCAATAAATTGGAGTTCTATCAGGATGGCGTTCTAATGATAGACAATAAATATAAAGCCTTGGACATATTTAAGATTAGAGAACAGGAAATAGCTGTTCTAATGGTAATTAGAATTGGTTCTGTGAACATACACTGTCACTTTTTCGATGAACAGGAAATCGAATTTGATATTGATCCAAAAGAAGTAATTGAATGGAGTCAATTTGAATTAATAATCAGTTTCATTAGAGAATTGGCCGAGGTATTAGGAAAGGAAGTAATATTAACCCCTGAGAATATGCCGGAAATCCCTCTGCTTTTGGCTAAACCAGGTAATATCGATGTAGTGTTTCTGAAGCATTAAACCGAATAAAACGACCTAATACTGAAGAACTAGATACTTTAACTGCCAATACATAATGTGAGATACACTACAGACGATAAGACATAATATAAATTCGCTTAGCATATGAGTTGAACTACTCAAGCCAATTTCCTAATAAAATTGATCCCACCCTCCTACTGAAAGGGGATTACATTGGATTTAACGGAGCTTGCTTTTTCACTTTTCCTTTTAGCTCTTATTCCACTCTTTTTTACACCTACAATCATAGCCTTTATTAAAAAAACTAAGAAGAAATGGCTGGTCCTATTACTTAACATCTTAGTTGGAGCTATAAAATCAATTATTCCAGGAGAACCCGATAATGATGTTATTTCATTTGCATGTTGGGCATTGTTGCTTGTTTGGAGCATTGGATTATCGTTCTATTTACCAAATCGGCATTAACTCTGTTGCTCTTGTGCACAAAACATTGGATTTATTGATACCGGAAATATCAATAAATCAAAGGAGGATTTATGGGAGAAACAGTTTCTGTTAAATTTTTTAATAACGAAAAGGAGTACATAGAGGCAACACAGTTATATTATTCCCAATCAAAAAGGACGTTGTTTGATACTATTATTGAAATTATTCTTATCATAATTGGTATTGTATGTTGGCTTAAATTTGGATTTTCTTGGGCCTGGATAATATGTTTAATAGGAGGCATCCTTGGTTTAACCTTAAGATACATAGCTTATTATGTTATGCCGTCAATTAGATTCAAGCAGGAACCGAAATTTCAGGATGAATATACTCTGACTTTTAGTGACGAAGGTTTAGAATTTATGTCTTAGCATTTAAACTCAAAGCTTGATTGGAAATTCTATCTTAAGGCTTTGGAATCGGATAGATTGTATTTGTTGTTATATGGGAAGTCATTATTTTCAATTGTACCGAAAAGAGCATTCATGGATGAAGAACACGAAAATCGTTTCAGAAAGCTTATTTCTACGAATCTAAGAGACGGAATCAAGAGAATTAAATAGGGGTCTTTCTTATAGACCTACGGGCAGGGAAGATAATAGGGAGAGAGAACATTAATATTACCAGACAGGGTATTTCCAATATCCAGATAAAATAATAAACCTCAATAAATCATTTTGTTTTTGAGGATAAAAGAGAATCCCGGTCTATTGAGGGTGATGAGGTTTACGGCTCAGATTTTGACCTACAAGGTGCCTAGAAGCATTAGGTAGGGGTTAAAGGTAGGGTAGAAGAAACTAAGAGGCTTATACGCAAACATTTTTGAAAAATGCAAATTATTTTTTCTTGTGTGATCTTTAAATTAAAAGTCCTAAAGCCAATGAACCTACTATCCCGTAATATTTGAATTGCACCTTCTTAGAGCTATTCAATACCTCATTCGCTCTATCTTCTGGGTTTCACTATTTAGAAGTTATTACAACGGACATTTCTTCAAGTGGACTTACTCTGGAATGTATAATAAATAGCCTTTAAAGTTGAGAGTGAAAGCAGGTGAATTGAATAAATGAGACGAGAATTCATTATTGATGGAAGCAAATTCAACGATTTAGAAGGCTTTTACGGTGAAATCGATCGATTGCTCACTAAGGATTTAGAATGGCAAACAGGTCATAATTTTAACGCTCTTAATGATTTGCTCAGAGGCGGGTTTGGTGTTCATGAATATGGTGAACCTATTTTATTGAGATGGATTAATTTTAGAAAGAGTAGACAATGTCTAGGATATGAAGCAACGATTACATATTTTGAGGAGATATTACAAACTTGCCATTCTACCAACATTGAATATATAAAACAGCAATTAGCCAATGCTAAAAAACATGCTGGAGCAACGCTTTTAGATATTATAATTGAAATAATTTTAGATACAAACAATTCAGGGCATGACTGCGAGTTAGTAATTAATGAGTGATTTTTACATTGTTCCATAGCCCCGCAGAGCAAAGAAATAGAGTAGAGGAATATATCGAGGTGTCAATGTGAACGATATAGAAATTGAAATTATCAAAACGTTTTTTCATAAATCTATCCAAGATAGAGCCATATTTGAATTAAATTCTAGTAAAAAACGGAAACCTTTCATTGGACGTTTAAGCCACAACTTTCAAGAAATTTTTAACCAGAAATATCTAATTAAAATACAGTTGCCAAATTCTAATTATGTAGATATATTACGTTCTCTTAAACAATACGGAGCGAATGATAAATGTTATTCAATATCTTCAAATGGCGAAATTGACGGGAAAGAACTATCATTAACTGAAGCTTTAGAAAAGGCAGTTGGTTTCGGAATGCCGTCTATAATTTATTGTGGATCTGGTTTAGCTTATTTTGAAGCAGAACAGGAATCTGGTGCCCCTCCAAGATTCATTCTTAAGAAATAAGTATATAAGTTTTAGGCACAATCATAATCAAGCATTAAATAAAACACTGTATTCCTGGGGGATTAATATCGAAAATGTAGGGCATCCTGGCCCTTTGTACGTTCCCGAAATTTATTCCCTTAATCTCGTATATACCTTTCTAAGGTAAGAACAATTGGTTTAAAGGATAATACCCCAAAAGCCACCTTTGCTTTGCCAAAGAGGATATATTATAATAACTTGGCTAGTTTCTTAGAACCTAGATCATTTTTTAAAAGATTGATTCACTTGTTTTCTTTGATGTTACTGGGTTATCATTGTGACGAAGGTGTAAGTCGTGTTGACATCTTTGGCGCATATGACTTTAAAGGCGGGGCGGTAGGTTCACTAATTGATATTTTAGATTTACCGGGGAGCAGTCATCAGGTGGCGGTTAAATCAGGTATAAAGAAGAATGTGGACAACTGTTAAGCTCCTTTTTTGAAAAAAAAGATAAACCTTATAGGTATATACAATAGAATAATATACTTTTTTATATACGGAGAGATGGCTGAGCTCGGTTTAAAGCGCACGACTCGAAATCGTGTGAACCAGTGATGGTTCCGTGGGTTCAAATCCCACTCTCTCCGCCATAAAGCCCAATATGCCGGTATTCTTGGACAATAAGGAAGCCGGTTTTATATTGTACTACAACTTGCATCTAATGTGAGTACAACCAATTTTATACCCAATTAATTCTCTAATCATCTTTTGAGATATCATTGACTTGATCATTAAGCCAGTTTCCGAAGTAATTGGCTTCTATATAATCAGATGGGGACTGGTCTGGGTAATTTTTACCCATGTTAGGACCCTTATATGAGTAATTTTTACCCAAGTTCGGTTCCACATCGTTGTCCGATTGTACAACCCCCAAACTTTTCAGTTCGTCTGATGGGTAATTTTTACTCATGTCCGGTTCCATGTTGTTGTCCGATTGTACAACTCCTTTTGGTTGATCCGAGCCGTAGAAATTGATAATAGCCTCCCTTTTTGTATGTCGGACTGACATATGATCTAAATATAATATGTTCGAAGTAGAATATGTAACAGTTGCATATAAAATGACCCCCCTTTAACACAAAAGGGGTGAATCCAACCGCTGCCAGTATAACAATCATCCTTTGAGATATCATTGACTTGATCATTAAGCCAGTTTCCAAAAGCAATTGGCTTCCATCCCCCCAATATAATCAGATGGGCACTGGTCTGGGTAATTTTTACCCATGTTAGGACCCATATATGAGTAATTTTTACCCATGTTAGGTTCCACATCGTTGTCCGATTGTACAACCCCTAAATTTTTCAGTTCGTCTGGTGGGTAATTTTTACCCATGTTCGGTTCCATGTTGTTGTCCGCCAAAGTGCTAGGCGCTCATGGCTTTCCCCAGGGAGATAGAAATCTGCAGCAAAATTAAGGGTTTTAGCATCAGCTAGACGTTAAGGTTTCCACGTTTATTGAGCGGTAAATGAAGGCATCTCATGAGAACGTCGTCAAACTTACAAAAGGCCAGATCAAGGAAATATAACGTATGGGGTGGAGATTATTAAGATCTTGCGGAAACAGTATCATTTTATAAAAAGCCTACAAGTATATGCAACGCAATACCCGATAATCTTTTCAGGAATTACCATTGCCGTATTTACGCTGTTTACAGAAGCAATCGGTTTTGAATCAGTTCTTAAACATTTTGACAAACAAAGTACCTCCTATTTGAGCGGAATTCTCGTCCAGGGGCTCGCATCGATATTTCTGGTAGTTCTCCTGAAAGGTCTGGGGTTGTTAAAAAGCGCAGGCTTCACTAAGCCAAACGAGTGGAAGCAATTATGGATGATCTGGCCTATCGTTGTTCTATGCATACTTGTGAGCTGGCCGCTTATTGACGGAACGCTTCATATTGATACCTCCAAATCGTTTGTGATAATTCTTTATATACTTGTCTATTTATCGACGGGATTCTATGAAGAGATTCTATTTCGGGGTGTTACACTGACGGTCATGGTACGCAGATGGGGGGCTGGAAAGAGCGGACTTTACCTTGCGGCGGTCCTGTCGAGTGTGATGTTTGGCGGATTACATATTATAAGCCTTTTCCTGGGACGTATTTCTTTAATGGCATCCGTTACGCAGGTGCTGTACGCGACATTTATTGGAACGTTTTTTGCTGCATGCGTATTGCGAAACAAATCAATTTGGCCCGCAATTTTCTTCCATGCTTTGTTCAATATTTGCAGCGATTGGAGCGCAATCTCAATTGGAAGTCATTTCGGACAGATTTCGAATATCAATAATACCTTCGCGGACGCCTTGAGCACGATTCTAGTTTTCCTCCCATTTTTTATATATGGTTTGTTCATTCTCCGTAAAGTTCAACCCTTAAACTCTGAATCGCTGGTTAAACAATCGGAATTCTGATTCTGCCCAAGCCCGTGTGTCAGAAATTGCGGAAGCGACATCTTGGAATCCTATTTAAACTGCACGCTGACCTCTCCTTTATATATGGAGTCCCTGGTATTGAATCATTTGTTCACGCTTTTAGAAAAAAGCGTTTGGGAAATATCCCAAACGCCATTTTGTTGCACTTTTATTCAGTTTTTAAAATAACACTGTTTGTATTTATTCGTTGTTGACCATGTTCAATTTTTCAGCCACATAGAAAAATAGCCCGAGAACCATTGCAACGATACT
>JBLMZW010000159.1:0-4062 GCA_050259035.1 Chitinophagales bacterium
AAACTGTATACCAAGGCCCGTAAAGCCAGAGAACACCTGGCCCAGATGATAGCAGATAACCGCCGGGACATAGAATACCTGGAATCAGTCGTTTTGGAAATAGAAAAGGCCGAGAATATGGCTGAACTGGAAGATATCCTGGATGAACTGGAACAGGAAGGGCTTATTAAGCACCGGAGCGGTAAAAAGAAACAACGTGAAGAAGCTAAAGGGCCACGGGCCTTCAAATCCGCTGATAACCTGGATATACTGGTAGGGCGAAACAACCGGCAGAATGATCTGCTAACCCTTAAGAAGGCGGGTAAAAATGACCTTTGGCTGCATGTTCAGGGGTTCGCCGGTACCCATGTGATCCTATCCCTACCTTCACAAATGGAATCAGTGGAAGATATCCCGGACCGATCCCTGGAAGATGCCGCTATGCTGGCGGCCTATTACTCAAAAGCCAAGGAAGCCGAGAAGGTAGCTATAGATTATACCTTCCGCTACAACGTGAAAAAACCCCGGGGCGCACGGCCCGGTATGGTTATCTATGACAACTACTGGACCATCAACGTTAACCCCTCGGACCCTCGTCTAAAGGAACTCCTTCAGGGGGAGAAGAACTAATTGAACCCGTGTTCTCTCTCGGTTCAGTCATGACCGGCACCTCTATTGGCTGGACTTCCGGATTAATAGCCGGTGGCTCAGCCTTTTTTGGCAGAAGCTCTGATATTGTAACGTGGATGGTGCTCCCTTCTACTTTCACGTCGATTCTTATCGGAAGCTTCCGTGTATTGCGGAACCGGTAATCCCAGACATTCCAGTAGACGGAAGCATCATCCCCTGGTTTAGCATACTTGACCTGTTGAGAATGACCATGTCTCTCAGTAGTTGGCAGCCCCGCTTTTCGTACCGCCTGATACATGGCGGTGGACATGCGGCAGACCCCGCCCCCTACCTCTTTACCCATGATGTGTTTCCCGTTCTTCACTAAAAAAACTCCGGCCTCAACAAACCCTCTGGCCGCGGTCCTTCGACCCACCACCCGGTTAAACGAGAACTCATCACCAGACTTTATCACCGTGCCATTAATAAAGCCGGCTGCCAGACGTACATTATGCAGACCCTTATCATTCGGCACCCAGAGTTTAATTTCTGATAACAGATTTTCGGTCTTCACTATGGGATGGGGAGCCCCCGGGTCCTCAATAACTATTTTCCCTGACTCCCAGGTTACTGTAGCCCCCATTAGCTCACTGATTGATCGCAGGGGAATATAGGCGGTGTCGCCCACCATTAAGATAGGATCATTGATCTCCCCGTCGATGGGAACCCCGTTAACTAGAGGAATGCTCGCCCCGGGCACCACGGTGATGGTTTTCGTACCGCGCGTAATTGTAGTAGCCCCTACAAAATCAGCGGTCCCCTTACCCACGGCACAGCCCAAAGCAGCAGCCATCTTATCCAGGGGAACAAAAACCCGCAGGGTGCCCTCTTCTACGAAAGGAAGCTGATCGGAGAAAACGACCTCCTGGCCGTTAACGAATATGTTAGGCTGGTTGTTGTCGGCCCGAGAAACACTCGGAACCAACATAAGAATAAAGAGAATTGCCACTAAGATCTTAAATAATCTTATCGCCCGCACCACCTAAATGTAATTTTCTTCCATTTAAGCATTACGAGCGATAACAGTCAACCATTATTTGGTAATTTGGTTTGCCATGTCAATACCAGGTCGGAACTTTATCACTCCTTCTATACATACGAGTCGTATTTTCCGGACTCAGCAAAAGTGATACAGTTGGTCGTAAGCTAACCTACATAATCTTCACCATCATGCGGGATAAGAAGGATTATGTGCCGATACGATACTGCTAAACATCTTCAACAATCAACTTCCGAGACCGCTCATTAAGAGCTTCGAGTTGTGTTTCATCATAAACTACAACTGTAACCTCATGCTCAAAAGTGTTATCGTTAACGTGTGCATGGGCAGTATGATCCATTTTCTCTACTAAACTCTGTAAGTCGTTCAACATTTCCTTTGCCTCGTCAGTTGTTAAGTAGAGAATTAAGTTCTTAACTGATTTATCATTGTCACAGTCAATAATTCTCATAACACGTTCACCCTTCATTAATTATGCAGTACGTCTTTCAGATAAATCAGCCCTGACTTCACCCATTTTCCGTTAACCAGTTCCTCTACATGCCCATGCGGATTTTCGTGTGAAGCCGGATTAGATATTAAAACCGTGTCTCTACTTTTGGTTTTTAATCAACCTCGCGTCAGTGCCAACCCGGTCCGTTATCGACTTCGTTGCATCATTTATTTTTATACTTAACTGTACATAGCTGGTTTGGGGATCTCTGATTGTAGATTAGTAATGTTAACCTTCTTACCTTGATTCTAGTTCCGCTTTTTTGTGACCAGTCTGTAAAGGTTCATGTCGAGTCTGTATCAATCTCCCTTGACCTTAGAAACGCTATCAATCCAATCGTTCCACGCGGCTGGGTCGGCTGTTTCTCCATCATCAAGGATTATCATTCCTCCAAGCAAACCGCCGACATCATCTGAACCTGTTCGCTCGTAGAAACCTTCTAAAAATACTACCATCGCCCTATAGGCTTGTTCTAAGGTCAGTTGCATATTTATTCTCCTTTCTTTTATCTTCTGGGTCGCGTCGGGCTTTTTAAGCCTGATTGCGAGTTAAAGGTCCTTGGTACCAATTTAATGCCACCATTTTCCGTTTCTAACCTCTACCCATACCTGAGTTCCATTCACTTGGGTTGGGGCATACTATTCATTCCCGTATTTATCCGAACCGAGTAAATTACGTCTGTTCGAACCAACACCCATCAGAAGTCTTAGATTCCCGGCGTATCGGCAAATGCCCTTTTTCTTCTGTCTTTTGGTACTATCTACAATCTTCTCTTATTCCTTTTAATAGTTTCTCAGTTGGTTCCGAAGGCTTAGGCATGCTTTCTAATAACTTTATTACTTCTGCTTTAAGGTTATTGATAACACTGGATAATTTGTCTGGTATTATACTTTCGACATCCTCAAGCTCACAACAATGGCAAATTACACCGACTATCTTTTTGTCTAAGCCAAGATTCCCAAGTGAAAAGAAGGTAAAAGGATTGAACCAATAACCATTGGCCTCTGAGATGCTAACAGTACCTGATTCTATTGCATTGATTAGTCCCAAACATAATACTAGACTTATTCGTTCAATTTCAGATTTCGATGATATACCAAGCTTCATTTCCAATACGACCACTCCTTGACCGTTATTGTTTTTGTGGAGTCATTTTTTGATTTGTGTATGTGTACTCGAATTAATTATGCAGCGGATTTCTCTAGCACATAGTTGGCAAGAAATTGCTTTGGGCTGAGATATCCCAGAGCATAGTAATACGCTTTCTGTTATAAGACCTTAAAATATCAACCGCCAGATTCTATGCTCTTTAAACTGGCACTTCTAGAAGTAAATCCATTCCTTTTTGAGCATAGAAAAAAGCTTTCTTAAACTACACTTCAACGTTTTCCTCCAATGCCCGAATGTACATTTTCACCTTTTCTGGAGTTTGAATTTTTCCTGGCTCGTCGAGTTCTTCTAATTCATTCATTACGCTGGCTATCGAGTCATTTTCTTCATCTGAGTAATCGAACCAACCAGAAAACCATATCGTGTTTACCCATTCAAGAACTTTGTTCTCGTCAATCTCATGGTTTTGGTAGTGACGAAGCAGTTTAATTACATGGCAGCCCCTAACAACTACCAATTCCTCGGACGAAACAAATGCAGTCTGTCCTCTTATCATTGACTCCAATTCACTTTTTCCAATTGCCAGATCTCGATACTTTTCAAGAGAATCAATGATTGATCCCACTTTCTTACCCCCAATACCTCACTTCACAGCTTGTGTTTTGTGTGAACCAAGTTGCCTGCCGGATCATATGTATTCTTGTAGACCTTTAGAGTCATGCGGTCTGACGATATTACTCTACAGTATTCCGCTCTAGATTGTTTGCCCTTGCCTTCAGGTTTTCTAACGCCATTTGTCTTATCTGTTTCG
>JBLMZW010000160.1:0-6358 GCA_050259035.1 Chitinophagales bacterium
TCGATGGGATTATTGAAGTTAATAAATCACTTGCTGAAATAACGCTGGGCAATCTTGATGAGAAGGTTAAAGTCAGCACCAACGATGAATTCCGGGCCCTGTCCACTGGCATCAATAGTATGGTTGACGCGCTTAAAGCGGCAATAAAAGAAGCTGCTGCGCGTATTGATAATGAGCTGGCTTTTGCCAGGGCCATTCAATTATCGGCACTGCCAAGTCGTTTTCCGGCTTTTCCTGATAGATCGGAGTTCGATATTTTTGCCGATATGCGTCCTGCCAGAGAAGTTGGCGGTGATTTTTATGACTTTTTCCTTATGGAAGACGATAAACTGGCGGTAGTAATCGCTGATGTATCTGGCAAGGGGATACCGGCAGCGCTCTTCATGATGATATCTAAAACCCTGATTAAAAACCTGGCGCTCTCTGGCATTTCCATTGGGGAGGTTTTTACCAAGGCCAACAATTCGCTCTGTGAAAACAACGATGCCGGAATGTTTGTCACTGCATTTATCGGTGTATTGGACTGTAAGAACGGCAAATTTCAATATGTGAACGCCGGGCATAATCCACCGGTTATAAAAAAAGCTGCGGGTAGTGTAGAATGGCTGCCGGTAAAGCCTGGCATGGTTCTAGCCGGAATGGAAGATATTGAATATGTCGAGCAAGAGATAATTCTTACACCGGGAGACTTTTTGTTCTTGTATACCGATGGTGTTACTGAGGCGTGCAATAAAGCACTCGAATTATATTCCAACAACCGCTTACTAGAAGAGTTAAATAAAGATACGCTTAATGGCCGTTCAACCGCTGCTGATATTGTTGAATGTGTTCTGCATTCGGTGGAAAGCTTTGCTGAGGGTGCAGAACAAGCCGATGATATAACCATGCTTAGCTTGAAGTATTTGGGATAGATTAAATCCCTTCTGAATAGCAGGATTTTTGGCTTTTAGGCCCATTCCCAGTCCCATAAGGGTTCCAGAGGTCCCAACCGCGGAAACAAAATGGGTAACCTTACCCTCCGTATTCTCCCAGATTTCATTGGCGGTAGTCTCGTAATGAGCTAGCCTATTATATTTATTGGAAAATTGGTTAGGTATAAAGCGCTTATCCGGGTAGGTGCAGCAAAGTTCATGAGTTTTCCTGAATCCGCCTTCGGCAAAATTGAATAACAAACTGATTAATATTTCTTATCCAGGAGATGATATGAAATGATGGCCCGGGATAATTCCGGGACCTATTCTTTACTGCTGCAGGTAAGAACGGGAATATGTCTAGCTGACCTTTCCTTAGATGGTAAGGCTGGTTACGTATTTAAATGCAAGGAGGAAATTGAGTGAATGTAGGTGTTATACTAATCGGAAACAGAGCGGAAAGCGCAGTACAAGTACAAACGATTTTAACCAAAAACGGTGATATGATTGGAACTCGCCTGGGGTTAAACAGACAAGTAGGTTCAAATGAAGATGCTTCAGGCTTTATCTTCATGGAGTTAAGCGGAGATAACCAACGGATAAATGGATTGATGACAGAGTTAAACAAGGTGCATAATGTTACAGCGCAAACGATGGAGGTGCAGCTCCCCGATCGTTCCTGTCTTGATTAACAAACGTAATTGATGAAAAGTGCTTTTTAATATGTTCACAAATAGGTATGGACCCGTTCTTTTCGGGTCCATTTTTTCGTAGCTAAACAGTCTGTATTCCACATCCCATCTGGACCTGGTCCAAACTTTTATTTACTCAAGTTTTTATATTCAATCCTTCAGTGGGGCTATAAACGTTGACCGGATTGCCAAACAAGTCGAGATAGTCATAACCGGGAAAAATCAAATAATAACTTGAAATTATTGGTATTGGGTTTCTTCGTATTAGAGTATATATAATTTAACAATACATCCATTGAAAGGGGCTTTAAATAATATGGCTGACAAGAAAAGTATTATTAAACCCCCGGGTGAGTCCACCGAATGCAGGTGTAAAGCCTCCGGTGAACTCATAGGTTATTCCTCTCTGCATACTGAAGAAAATCTTAAACGCTTTATCAAAGAAGCCAAAGAAGCCCAAAAAGGTTGGGCGGCTCTCTCAGTAAAAAAACGCGTTAGTTATATTCGGAAGATCCGCAGTTATTTAGTCGAACACATTGATGAAATAACTGAAACCATAAGCCGCGATAATGGTAAAACCCGGGTCGATGCCATGGCAGGAGAGGTATTTTCCTGCATCCTGGCGGTCAACTATTACTGCCGTAAGGCGCAGGAATTTCTTAAGGACCGTCCACTTGCTGCAGGCAATATGCTTACCTGTTATAAGCGCAGTAAAATTGTACGCGCACCCTGGGGAGTGGTAGGAATTATTTCTCCCTGGAATTATCCTTTTACCATCCCATTTTCAGAAGTAGTAATGGCCCTGCTGGCCGGAAACGCGGTTATCCTAAAAACCGCTACCCAGACGCAGATGGTGGGACTGGCTGTGAAAAAAGCTATCGACGCCGCTAAACTGCCGCCGGGACTGTTCACTTTTGTAAATATTCCGGGAAACCTGGCCGGTGATATGATACTTGGGAACGGGGTTAACAAGCTTTTCTTTACCGGGTCAGTACCGGTAGGGAAATATTTGATGGGCAAAGCGGCAGAGACTTTGACTCCTGTCTCTCTGGAATTGGGAGGCAATGATCCCATGCTGGTATGTGATGACGCTGATATTTACCGGGCTGTTATGGGAGCGGTTTGGGGCGGGTTCACCAACTCCGGACAATCCTGTGGAGGGGTGGAAAGGATTTATGTCCACCAGGCGGTTTACGAGCCCTTTATCAAGCTGTTAAAACAAAAGGTTGAATCGATGCGGGTCGGGTTTGGTATGGATTTCAACATGGACATGGGCTGCATGACTACTCAAGCTCAGATTAAAACAGTAAAGGCCCACCTTGAAGATGCTTTGGCCAAGGGCGCGGTTTTATATGCCCAGTCCAAAGTTCCCGAAAAGAATAAGGAGAATTTCCTGCCCGCTATGGTTTTAACCAATGTTGATCATAGTATGTTAACCATGCAGGAGGAAACCTTCGGCCCGATAGTCGCTGTCATGAAAGTTAAAAATATGGAAGAAGCGATCCGCCTGGCCAATCAATCGAGTCTGGGTCTGTCGGCCTCTGTCTGGTCTAAGAGCAATTCCAAAGCTGAAAAAATTGCCCGCCGCATTGAATGCGGAGCGGTAAATATTAACGATCATCTAATGAGCCACGCCATGGCTGAGACTCCATGGGGAGGCTTTAAGGAATCCAGCATAGGACGGACGCATGGCGATATCGGTTTCGAGGAAATGACTCAGTCCCAGGTTATCGTGAAAGACATCATGCCTGGTGTTAAAAGGGATATATGGTGGGGACCGAACTATCAGGGGATTTACGATGGCCTTAAAGGAATATCGGTGTTCCTTTATGGGAGCAGCCCGGGCAAGAAATTCGGCGGCCTGGGCCAATTCTTAAAGTTGTTTCCCCGGATGTTTAAAGCCGAGTAATAAAGACTTATCTATGAGCTGCATAAAAGGACCCGTAATGAGGGTCCTTTTGTTGTTTTGAGGTTCAGAAAGAAGTCTATTCTTATTTTCGGTACTATACGGATTTTTCAGATGCTAACGCGCTGTTTAGGACTGCTTCTATCATATTCAGCTTGGAATAGTCGCCTTCTGTGAAAGTTGCCATCATGTTTTCCGCTCCCAGCAATTGATCGCGAATAGCTTCGTGGTCTATCCCTTCTTTGTCCAATCGTAACGCATTGGCCTGCAGGGATTTGCTCCATTCGATTTTTTCACGGAGCTTATCTTTGCCCGGCTCATAAACCTTACCGCCCGAGCAGAATATGGTCTTGAAATCATAGTTCAGGAGATTTTCCAGAGAAGCCATAGTAACATCAAAGTCTTCATTTCGCCTGAGATGGGTAACCTTCACCGAACGGAACAAATCACCAGTAAAGAGCCAGCCGTTTTGTTCTTCTAAAAGGACGATATGATCCATAGAATGACCGGGTGTGTGAATGGCCCGGAACTTGTATTGTCGGCCATCTATGAACTCACCTACTGGCAGGCACTTTGATGAAGGGGGCAGATCGAAAAAAAAGCGTTGATAATATAATAATTGGGGCGTCCAGAGGGTAGTGTCAGTAATCAGCGGAACCCCTGCCGGATGTGCAAGTATAGGAATTCCTCGCTCCTCAAAAAGAGGGTTATTGCCGATATGATCTTCATGATGGTGGGTATTTACCACCACATCTACTTCCAGTTCATCGAAAAAGGGTATTAACTCTTGACGCAGGCTCAATGGCCCGGTATCTATTAACAAGCCATCCACATAATATAGAGCCATGGTATAAGCAGTCTGGCCTTCAACCTCTATCGTAACAAGCAACTGGGTGATTTCCCCATAGTCATTGCGTAATATCATAATAAACAGCTCCTTACTCTGTTTTGGAGTTCGAACTTGAGGTAATTGTATTGTAAAATCAATTATAGCTGATAATCCAATTTTATACTGTTGGAAATGCCTTAGACGTTTCTATGGAGCAGGGGATTGTGTTTCTAAGCTGTACACTCTTACCATTTTGATTTTGATTGGAGTTGTCTATATGGGAAATAGTTATATAACAATAGATTTAGAAACATGGAAAAGAAAAGAGTATTGTCAAATATACATGAATGCAGTGCAGCCTCAGTATTGTGTGAGTTTTGAACTAGATGTGACCCATTTTAAAAAGTATATAAAAGAACAAAACTTTTCATTTTCGATGGCTTTTATATTTGCGGTTACTAAATGCGCCAATGAAATCGAGGAGTTCAGGTATCGTTTCCTTAATGGCGAGGTCGTATTATATGAATCCATTGATACTTCTTTTACTTATTTAGATGAAGGAACAGAATTATTCAAGGTAGTAAAGGCGCCAATGCAGGATACTATGGAGAAGTTTATACAGATAGCTGTAGAAACTGCAAAAAATCAAATAGAGCATTTTACCGGTCCTGTTGAAAATGATGTTTATCAATTCTCTGCCTTGCCATGGATAACATTTACTCATATTTCACACACGGATTTTGGGAAACCAGATAAGGCCCAGCCCATATTTGATTGGGGGAAATATTATAAAAAAGAGGATAAGTATATGATGCCGTTTTCGGTTCAGGTTCATCATGCATTTGTTGATGGTATTCATATTGGTAAACTGGCAGAAAAATTACAGCGATACCTGGATGAAGTATAAACACCGGCATCTTTATCGTACCAGGCTAATGATTCGGCGAATATCCCACCGGGTGATCCCACCGTTTAAAACCAGGACTATCAAGTAAACAAGGCCTCCTATTATCACTTCTTCTGGATAATTAAAAAGATGATGATCTAGAGATGGCGCTAATAAACGGAAGGTTAACAACATACAGAGGGCGGCACTAACTGGCTGAAAACCTAAACGATTCAGGTTAACCAGCATTCCGGTCTGACGTTGGATGGCGGCGATATTTAGAATTGCTATCAGGAAGAAGCCAGTAATCATAGCCCAGGCAGTGCCGGCAAGGCCGAATTGAGGCATGCCAGTCAGCCAATAGAGCAAGGGAATACGAATGGTAGAGGCAATTATAAAATGAATTAATGGTAATTGAACCTTGCCTAATCCCTGTAAAATGGCTGTCGTGGTTTGTTGGAGATAGAAAAAGACGCCTCCGATGGCCAGGATACGCAAGACAGGGGCAAGGTGGACGCTTTTAAACAACGCGGTCAAAGGTTCAGCGAAGTAAAAAAGGATTACCAGAAATGGCATGCCGAACAAGATAGTTACTCGAATTGCCTCTGCGCTGCGGGCCCTAATGGTCTGAAAAGACTTCGTGGCTGTAGCTTCAGACACGGACGGGACCAGAGAAATGGCCAAAGCAAATGTAAATACGGTAGGAAAAGATAAAAGAGTAAAACCGGTCCCCCCCAGTTGGCCAAAAAGAACTGTGGCCTGGCGGGCTGTGTGACCGGCGGTCAGCAGACGGCGAGGAATGAGCATTGCATCTACAATCGATAGGGCGCTGGTTAACAAGCGCCCGACCGTAACCGGTCCTGCCAATTGCCATATACGGCGCAGGGTGTTTCTTCGCGATTGGAGTTTTTCGAGCCACTTTCCGGGTTGGGGACGACTGAACAATCGGTATTGCAGCATTATGGCCGCCAAACCAATCACTTCTCCAGCTACCATGCCGCAGGCCAACCCATAGGCAGCCCAGATAATTCCACGCGGCAGTAAATATAGGGAGATAGTGAAACCACAGGCCACCCGAGTTACCTGCTCCAGGGTTTGACTGAGGGCCCCGGGAAGCATATTCTGGAGCCCCTG
>JBLMZW010000161.1:0-5211 GCA_050259035.1 Chitinophagales bacterium
AACCGGTCATGTTGCCTAACAGCCGCTGCATTTTAACCTTTTTGATCAGGTCAGAAGGACTCTGATGCAGGTTGCAGAAACGGTTGATTTTCTTGCCGCTTAAAGCAGAAGTAGCAGTCATTAAATCTTCGTACTCAGGTAATTCGGCCAGTTTGTAGGTCATGGCACAGCAATTTATGGAAGGCCGAATCAATGGGTGATCAACCGGGTTGTCGATAAGTTCACCCATCACATAGATTTTGCGAGGCCGTAGGTCTCTTAAACTTTGGATATACTGTTCCGCGGTCATCATTTTGGAATCTCTCCTCTCTCATATTTAAATTAGTCACTGTGAAGAACATACCCTAGTAAACAAATGCAATACTTGTGCCAAATAGGGCAGAAGTATAAAATAGACTTACAATTGCCTGTTGAAAATTTGATATAATTAAATATTATTGATTATGGCGACATCTTGGCTAGCCGTATTCACCATGCGGGCATCTACAGCCTATAATATGATGCTTTTCAAACAACAATAATTAATTTAAATGATCTCTAATTTTTCAACTCCTTTGGGTAGTCTCCGATTTATTAGTCCTGCGTAGGAACACTTTTCTAGTCATCTATCGTCTGCAAGGTTAATTTCTGAAAATTAATTACCCGAGTGTGGTTGGTCGGGCCTAAAATAATATGCCGGGCTTTTCTGAGCATGCAAAAAAGTAATCCTATTTATCTTCCGATAATATTTTTAATTTCCCGAAAAGCTCCGGTTATATATTTTGTTTTACTGTTGTCCGTAGACGACTTCTAAATCCACTAGCCTATTTTATATGCAAAATCCTTGCCAGAAGGAAGTGCTAAGATGATTACATAATTTAATAAAAATTAGTATTTATCAGGTTTTCTGGGTGGGAATAATATCAGCAGAAAGGATGTGGGCAAGTCAAATTAAGTATGGTTGTGAAAAGAGTATATCACGTTTAGTTTTCTGCTATTAAGAGGTTAAAAACACAATCGCCGCAGGTTAAAAACCAGAAGAAGCATAATTTGCCGTCCAGCGGAAATAGTGTTGGTAGAACATGAGGTTATTGTTTAGAAAGGGTGGACTAATCGTGACCTATGAAACAGAGGTTTTCCAGCTAATCTTTAGCGAAGGATTAATCATTAATTTTCTTAATTCGATTGAAAAAGGAATCATTATACTCGACAACGAACAGGACATCCTATTTATAAATAAAAAAGCTCAAAACAAACTGGGCAAAACATTGAAGGAAATCAGAGGGGCAATTAATCAGTTTATTTCTCCTGATAACATCCATAAAGTGCTGACTGACGGCATAAATTACAGTTTAAAAAGAATGCAAAAAGAAGAAAACGTTTACATTGATGTGTGCGCTATAGAACTCAACCACAATATTATTGGAGTGGTAATGGTTTTAAATGAAACTGATGATATTACTGATTATGTGAATACGATAAAAATAAGCCGCAGTATCAGCAGAGAATTGGAAACTATATATAACTCAACCTGTGATGAAATACTGGTTACCGACAGCCAGGGGGTGGTAGTGAAAGTAAGCGCCTTTTACGAGAACCTGTATGATCTGGCTTCCAGCAAATATGCGGATTTTATAGGTAAAAACGTATCAGATCTGGAACGCGGCGGAGTATTTACCCCCTCAGTCTGTTTAAGAGTTCTTAAGGAAAAGAAACGGGTCTCAACCACCCAGGTTACCAATTCGGGTAAGGTTTTGGTAGTTACCGGCTATCCCATATTTGATGAAAATGAGAATTTAGCTTCAGTGATCAGTATGGCCAAAGATATTACCGAAGTCCATCTGCTTAAGTCCAAATTAGAGGAAGCCAAAAAAACCAATCAGAAATACTATTATCAGCTGGAAGCTTTTAAGCAGGCCGAAGGCAGCCAGGAAAAGTTCGCTTATAAGAGTAAAGAAATAGAAAAAATAATGATTACGGCAACTAATATTGCTATGGTCGATTCCAATGTACTTATTACCGGGGAATCAGGGGTTGGGAAAAGCCTGTTTGCCGAATATATACATGATATGAGCAGGCGTAATCGGGAATTGTTTGTAAGTATTAACTGCGGAGCTATTCCGGAGACTCTATTAGAATCGGAACTTTTCGGTTATGAAAAAGGTGCTTTTACGGGGGCAAACAAAACCGGGAAAATCGGCAAAATCGATTTAGCAAACAAAGGTACATTATTCTTGGACGAAATCAGTGAAATGCCGTTTCCATTACAGGTAAAAATACTTAAGGTGATTCAGGAAAAAAAATATACCCGTGTCGGCGGCACCGAAACCATATCATCGGACTTCAGGCTGATTGCTGCCAGCAATAAGAATTTAGTAGAGCTGGTCAGGGGAGGGAAGTTCCGTGAGGATCTGTTTTACCGTTTGAATGTGATTCCAATCGAGATTCCGCCTTTGCGTGAACGTAAAGAAGATATTGTCTATTTGGCCAACACCTTCTGGGAAAAGCTGAACGAAAAATACGGAACTCATCGTAAACTGGACAAAGAGGTTTATGATGTACTTACCGATTATCCCTGGCCCGGTAATGTCAGAGAACTTGAGAACTGCATTGAGAGAATTATGGTTACCGTTAACAAAGATTATGTTCGCGTTGAGGATCTGCCCTTATTTTTGATGAACAATAATCTTAGCCAGGAAGAGTATCGTAAAATTGTTCCCTTGAAAAAAGCCCTGGAGGATACCGAAAAGAGTTTAATTCTTAAAGCCTATGATCAGTATAAAAACACCTATAAAGTTGCCGAACTGCTTGGTGTCAGCCAATCTACGATTGTACGGAGGCTTAAAAAATACGGCTATCATATTGCCACACTAGAATAATAGACTCGACGGGGGCAGCTGGTTACAGCTGCCCCCGCTTTTATTAGTTCCCTTATCTGTCTCTTCTGATAAAACTGCCTTCTTTCATAATGACTTCCATTTTATTATTGGAAATATTGTGGATATCCCTTAACGGGTTACCGTTAAGGACCAGTAAATCAGCGAATTTACCTTGCTCAAGGGTACCAGTAATGTTGTCAATTTTCAGCATCTCAGCGCCATTTCGGGTAGCAGCCAGAATGATTTCCATGGCTGTCAAGCCAGCTTTGTTAAGCGCATACATCTCGGTTATTGCATATTTGCCGTAGGGGGTTAAACTGCTGCAAAAGGAGTCAGATCCAACCGTAATTCTGACCCCTTTTTGGTTGGCATTCTGTAAATTATTAATGATCCGGTTAAGCTCTTTTTCTGCAGTGGTGTTGCCGGGAAATTGATCGTGAATCGACCGGTATGGCGGTTCATATACCGTAAACCATTCAAAAAAGAACTGCAGGGTGGGGCAAAAAGTAATATCCTTTTCTTTCATAATTTCGAGGCATTCCTCATTTAGCTCTTGGCCGTGTATGATGGCTGATACCCCTGCTTTACAGGAATCAAGGGCTCCGCCGTAACCTTCAGCATGCGACCATACCGGCAAACCTATCATATTACACTCGTCGACAACAGCTTGAATTTCTTCCATACAATAATGTGAATCAGCCTTGGCATCGTGTCTCCATATACCGCCGCCGATTGACCAGATTTTTATAGCATCCGGGTTCTCGCGGATTCTTCTGCGTATAGCTTTGCGGAGGTCCCATGGACCATCCACCCGCTCAGCCCAGGGGTGAGACGCCTGATTATAATCCAAGGGCAGATTATGCGAGTCTCCATGTCCGGCAGTTCTGCAGAAACCAAGCCCGGTGGCAACCACGCGCGGCCCGGGAATAATCCCTTCATTTATCATGTCACGAATACTTATACCAAAACGAGAAATTTCCCCTACTGAGGTTAGCCCGTGTTCAAGTGCTTCCCGAGCCTGGGCTACGGCTACAATTGTCTTTTGAATAACTGGTTCGAGTATCCAGTCAGTATCATTATCAGTCTTATTACCGCTGAAATGAAGATGAGCATCAATTAAACCGGGCATGATGGTTTTTCCGTCAATATAAATTTTTTCAAATTGCTCGCCAATTTCAGTCATTGGTCCGGCATAGGCGATTTTTTTTCCTTCTATTATAACTAAAGAATTTTCTACCGGCGGTTTTCCGGTACCGTCTATTAATAGGCCGCCAATAAATGCAATCTTACGCATGGTTGCCTCCCGAATTAGCTAGTTTGTATCAAGGTGGAACAACTTCTTAATTTACTACATTCCTGGGAGTACCCTGAAGATAGGCTTCAATATTGGATACCACTTCTCCGATAAGATTTTGCCTCGCTTCTATACTGGTCCAGGCGATGTGTGGGGTGATTACCAGCCGGTCTTTTTGCTTGATGCCCAACAATGGATTGGGGGATAGGATCGGTTCCTGCTCCAGTACATCCAGACCTGCACCTGCAATCAGGCCTTCATCCAGTGCTCTGGCTAAGTCGGCTTCCTTGATAATTCCCCCTCGGCCCAGATTCAAAAGAATGGCATGGGGGTTCATTTGCTTTAATTGAGGATATCCGATTAAGCCCAAGGTTTGAGCATTCAAGGGAGCATGAATCGAAACAATATCAGATTGGTTCAATAATGAATCCAGTTCAAGTCGAGTATATTTTGGACTGGTGTGCTGACCGGAGGTTGAATAATATACAATATTACAGCCAAATCCCTCAGCTATATGGGCAACCGTACTCCCGATTTTACCCATGCCAATAATTCCCCAGGTCTTTTTATTCAGTTCCCAAAAAGGTTTTAATATGTGATTAACGGTGTTGCTTCTTTCATACTGGCCGGATTTAACATAGTAATCATAACAAGAGACTGACTCCAATAGATAAAAGAGCAGGGCGAAAGTATGCTGAGCTACGCTTTGGGTTGAATAACCTGGTACATTGCATACGGTTATTCCGCGGCTTTTGGCATAATTCAAATCAACATTGTCCGTTCCGGTCGCCGCTACACAGATTAATTTAACCCGGGCTGCGGCCTGGAGATTGTTTTCATTTAAATTGACCGTGTCATTAATAATAACGATGTCTTGATCCTGAATTCTGGTACCTACCTGTTCAGGTGCTGTCATCTTATAAATGAAGGATTCCCCAAATCGATTAAAAGCCGTTAAGTCAAGGTCTGTCCCAAGTGTTTCCGAATCTAAGAAGCATATATTCAGCAAAATAATCACTTCCTATCTCTTTTGTTGATAGAATCCCCACTTGACGGTTG
>JBLMZW010000162.1:0-2590 GCA_050259035.1 Chitinophagales bacterium
CCTAAATACAAGACAACTCCCGTTAAACCCAATACCAAAACGGTTTCTAATGCTGATCCCGTCTTACCTCCAACCACTAGAACAAATAGCCTGGTTGTAAATAATAATATATTAAAAAACAATAATTCACGCTGTCGCTCATAAACATCAAATAATACCGCTAACGGTGAGACTACAAAAACCATCAACATCCACGGTCCTAAATAACTAACATAGGTCCCGGCTGTGACCCATTTGGATCCGAATACAAAACTGAATAATTCCGGTCCAATAATCATTAGTAATACCATAGGAACCAGGCTCAGGCTTAATAGTGTTTTGAATAACCGAAGCATTCCCTTACCAGCAATACCTTCTCTGCGTTCTCCTACCGCCTTGGGGAAATAAACCTGGGCTATAGAATTGCCAATAAGCCCCATCGGCAGGGCCAGTACTCTTTGTCCCAGAGCAAACCAACCAACTATTACGGGATTGTAGTAATAACCCAGTAACAATAGTGGCAGCATGCTTGATGAGCTATTTAATATATCAGAGAAAATATTATATTTGGGAAATTTCTTATACCGTTTAGCAACATCTAGCTGTGCTTTCAGGCGGAAATCACTTACACGATTCTTCCAGTCCATAATCTTATTAGCATGACAGGAGACTCCAACAACGGCTACCAGCGAACCAATAACATTGCCTATTATCAACCCCAAAGAACCCAAACTATATAACAATCCGGCTGTAATTTGAATACCCGAACTTAATATACTTTGAATCATTTGCATTGTGGTGATTTCTTTGAATTTCTGAATTCTGCTTAAGAAGTATCCAAATATTCTTACTAAACCCAATATAAAAACACCCGCGGGTACTATCCATAACCATTGATTCTCCTGGATAACCTGGGTGTCCATTTTCCAAACTGCAAACAAAACGATAAGTATGATCATCGTCGTTCCACTATGTGCTAGTAAGGAAAGGCCAAAAAGGCTGTTGGCACTTTTGCTGTCTTCGGGAAGCATAATTGCTCTTTCGTATGAGCCGGCGGAAAAAACACAGATAAGAGAAACCACAGAGGTAAACAAGACATAGTTTCCATAATCAGCCGGCAAATAAATTCGAGTCAGAATGGGAGCAATCAAAACTGTAATTGCCTGCGCAAATGTGTTTCCAGCTGCAATGGTTAAAACATTTTTTATGAAACTGTTTTCAAACCAACTGGACATAAGTCCCTTTAGTCTATTCACTACAGTTCCTTTCGATCACCCATTAATCAATTTGCCTAGTTTGGTTTTAATAAACGAAGTCTTAATTATTGAAGACAACTCCTGATTAAGTTCCCTGTAACTAATTGTCTTCTTAATTGCCTTTCTTTTTTTATTTAGTGATGGGACCTTTTTTAGAAAATCCCGATTGGCCCTTAAATATATTTTAGGTTTATGGTGCTTTATCACAAAGTAGATAAAAGTAGCGACTTCTTGAATTAGGTGGTGGTGAAAGAACTTTATTTTTAGTATCAAGGGGAAGTTTTTATGAAGTACTATCCTGGCATTCCTGATAGAGTAGTATACAGCCAGGTCACTCATATGACCAATACTGGTTCTGACCTTGTGATATACCAGAGCCTCGGGAACGAAAAGACATTTCCAGCCGGCCAATTGACTGCGCAGGCAGAAGTCAACATCCTCGAAAATCAGAAAGAAATCATCGTCCAAAAAACCTATGTCCTGAATCAATTCCTTACGGATAAGCATGGCCGCACCGCAGGCACCGAAGACATATTCCTCTTCATTGTACCTTTCGGCAGATTCTCCTTCTCCCCTTTTGAAACCTCGCCCGGTGGTAGTGCACCCGTCGCCGGCGCTGTCAATCAGATCCGTACCATGGACAACTAGTTTGGAGGCGCATATGCCTGCTTCCGGGTGAAAATCCATGGCTTCTACGAACTTTTGTAGCCATTCGCTAACCGCTTCGGTATCTGGGTTTAAGAGGACTATATATTCACCGTGGCAATACTTTAAGCCTTCAATGTTTCCGCCGGTAAAACCCCGGTTCTCATTAAGACCTACAAGTTTTACCCCCGCAAACTTCTTCACAATATCTATGGTGTTGTCTGTTGACTGGTTATCAACCACAATGGTCTCGCAATCCTTGAACGTCTGACGTTCAAGGGCTTCGAGGCATTCCTTTATGACATTGGCGCTGTTAAAAGTGACAATGATAATAGATACTTTCATACCTCAATAAGCTCCGTCTTTTTTTAACACCACCGCCACAGTGCGAAACATTATAGTCAGGTCAAGCCAGAGCGACCAGTTATGAACATACCAGCTATCCAGTTTGAGCCGACCGGCAAAATCAACATCATTTCGGCCGCTAACCTGCCACAGGCCGGTTATACCTGGCCTGCTTAATTGGATGGTGACAGCCAGGTCCTGCATCCGGGTATATTCACTGGGAAGGTAGGGGCGGGGGCCAACCAGACTCATCTTCCCCTGCATGACATTTAATAACTGGGGCAGTTCATCCAGGCTCAAGCGTCTTAGCCATTCCCCTATTCTAGTTACCCTGGGATCGCCAGTTCTCAACTTGGCGTATTGTT
>JBLMZW010000163.1:0-6911 GCA_050259035.1 Chitinophagales bacterium
ATGGTTATGGCCAACGGGGTAATAAGTGCTCTAAATCTTAATCCCCGGTATACGCTGGTTTCTACCTGCGTGGCAGTTGTTATTATAGGAAGTGCAGTTATCAGGTTCCCTTTTGTGACACCGCAAACTGTTCAATTATTTGGCATTAAAAAATCAAAGATAATTGCTAGATTTCTGGGGCTGTTTTTGATTGTTTTCGGAATTGTCATGACTATCTTCTGTTGAAATTAAAACCGGGGCTTAACTACCGCCGGCGATGGTATTCGGCTATATAGGGAAGGTTGCGGAACTGTTCACTATCATCCAGACCGTAACCGACCAGAAACATATCAGTTATGGTAAAACAGAGATAATCAATTTGCAGGGGCAAGAGCCGTCCGGAAGGCCGGTCCAGAAGGGTGCAGATCTTTAAACTGGCCGGGTTGGAGGCCTCCAGATGCTGGCATATGTAGCCGAGGGTCAGGCCAGTGCCGATAATATCCTCCACCAGAAGAACATGCTTACCGGATAGATCCAGATCCAAATCCTTTTTAAAGCGAATTCCGTTTTTCTTATTATCTTCCGGGGATAGACCGATGGATAGAAAATCAATGCTCACCGGCATGGTCAGATGACGTGTCAGGTCGACCATAAAGTATACTGAACCCTTAAGCACACCGACAATAACCAGCTCTTTATCCTGGTAGTCCCGGTTTATATCGGCAGCAACCTCTGCCACCCGTTGTTGGATTTGCTCTTCCGTAAAAACGGTCTTTCCAATGCCATATCCACTCATTCCAGTCTTATCCTTCCCGCAGCCTAAATCTTTCTACCAGGTTATGAAAGTCATTTTTAAAGACAATATTAACATTTGTTCCTGGATACAGTTTTCTTAACAGGGCTACCTTTTTCTTTTTCTCCGCAACATATTTCTGGTCCATGGTAGTCAGTTCAATATAGGCATTAAACCTGGTCAGGTAAAAGTCCGGAGTAAAGGCCAAAGTAATGTTGCCTTCCGCATCCCATTCGATGGGGAAGGTGCGAGGCTCATATTCCCATTCTATGTCATGCATATCAAGAATCTGTGCGAATTCTTCTTCAGACGGGTGTTTAAAAACGACAGGCTTTTTTGGTTCGTCCGGGCTTTCAGAATCGAGCTGAGGGGTCTGCCGGTTCAACGCCATGAAGTGCAACAGCGAAGCCCCTTCTTCAATACCAAGAAAATCGGTATTAAGGGTGACGTGATAAAGTATGGGGTCAGCCCAGTCCTTATTATAGATGGTGCCAATGTAACGTTTATGCTTACGGTCGGTAAGGTCTAAAAATCTTATCGCATCAGCTTTTTCCAGGCTATGAGTCTTCATAATGCGCTGGATACGGACTTCCGGGGAAGCTATGATTTTGACATGCAGAGCATGAGGATCGTTGGCGAATATTATCTGAGACCCTAATCCAAATATAATGGCAGGTCTCTCAGCAACATAATTTCTCAGTCGATTCTCCAGATATTCGGCAAAGGTTATCCCCTGTGAGGAAGTGGTTAGAAAGAAGCCGGGACTTTCGGACAGCATATGCAGTTCGTGTTTATTGGCTATGTCCGGAAACCACTGGCTCATTACCATATCCCGGGTTATGATTGGCATCTCCAATTTCTCAGCCAGAAGTTCGGTAATTTCTTTGCCCAGACTTCCGGTTTGTCTGGAAACAGTAATAATCACGAATGGCCACCTCTTGCCGAATTATTAATAGCTATGAACATTCGGCGATTACGATAATGCCCATATCATTTTAACATGAAAACGGTCATAGTGGTTAACGTCTCCGACCAGATGAGCAAAGCTGCGGGCAGAAAAAGAGCTAATGAAATGAGTAACTGGAAGATGGTTTTGATAAGGCATGAAAAAACTAGCGGCACCGATTAAATAGCAGATTGAGAGAGCTAAATCATTGCCACAATTATAAATGTCAGAAAATTCAGAAATATAAGCATTGCTAGATTTCTATTGACCCTGTATTATAAAGGTAAGCTCCAAGGAATTCCTAAGACGGAAGCCCAAAAGAGCCGGAAGACGGAAACGGAACACGACAACTGAAGGTAGGTACCAGGTAAACAGAAGGTTTACTATATCGGAAAGGGACCAGAGAAAAGGGTTTATAAGGGAACTAACCGAATGGAAATTCTTACAGGAGACCGAAAGGAAACAAGTAAGAATAGAAATGAAGGTAAGCCATTGTAGACCAGGAGTAACTGAGAACTTGAAGACGAAGGACTTATGAAGAGGTTGAAAGTGGGAAACAAAAGTAGAAGGCGCTGAGGGTGGAAGTCGATAAAGGTTCGTTGGAGCTTATCTATTGAAACAGCAGGAAGCAGAAAGATAATCTTTTTGCTTCCTTTTTTTTGACCTGTTACAATGGAAAATAATGCCGGAACTGATTTAAATTTGGTCACGTTATACCCGGGAAGTCAAATGAAGGATTTAAGGATAATAAAACATCAACTTTTAAGGAGTAGGGTTAATGAACATTAATAATAGGCCTAGATTCATTATTGTCACTCTGTTAGCTGGCTTCATATGGTTGCTTGCTGGTTCTTCTCCCGCTTTGGCGAGCCCACCAACTTTTCAATGGATAAAAACCTTTGATAATTCAGGCTGCGAAATGGCTCAATTAGAAGATGGCAGTGTAATAATGGTATCCGGTGAAGACGTTACACAAGTGGACATTTTTGGAAACACGGTGTGGAAGAAGACTTTTGCCGATACCTTCATAAACAATCTCTGTATTGATAAAAAGCAGGGAATTGTTTTATTAACCAGATGCAGTCTTATTGGACTTGACAGTTACGGCAATCAGCTATGGGAGAAAAACTTGCCCGAAAGTATCAAGTCAAACGATGATGAGCCAACGCGCATTTGTGTGACCCGGGATGGCGGTTACATTCTTTGTAAAATGAAGGGGGATAGGCCCCTACTCGTAAAACTTAATGAACAAGGTGATCAGGAATGGTCATCCATCATTGATTTTTCGACTGAATTATCCAAAGGTAAGAATACATCCCGTGAAATAACCGGGCTAATAGCAAGCCGGACGGGTGGTTACATAATTATAGGAAACAAGATTACTGAGGTTGAAACTCGGCCCGATCCAATTTCTAATATAACATACAGTAGTTACCGGGACGGCTTTATTCTAAAGACCGATGCAGCAGGGCATAAAAAATCAGAGTTGGCCCTGGATAGAAAAGGGCATATTCCGGCTGACTCAGTTTTGGAAACTGTTTCTGGAGATCTGGTTGTTGGAGGAAGCTTGGAAGTTAATCAAAACTTGAACCAGGTCTGTTTGTTGAACATCAATAATAATGGAAAGATTGAGTGGAAGACCACATGGCCTTTCCAGAGTTATTCTGATTATGTTTGCACTGTAGATTATATCGGCAAGGCCAGGGACAGTGGGTATCTAATCCTGGCGGGACCGGAAATATTGAAGGTTGATAAAAACGGAAAAAAAGAATGGGCAGTAACTACCCCAGAGATAAATGATACCATAACCGAAACTGCCAAGGGTTATCTGGTAGCGGGCTGTGATTTTCGACCACCGGGGATTTACAAAGGCATAATATGCAAACTATCTAAGAATTCCGAAGAAATCAGATCAGAAGATATCGATGAGCTTCCCAGTGACGAAAAACAAACCTATTTGATTAATAGACTTAATCTACAAATTTCTCAGCTGAATCAGTATATCGATGATGTAAAGCAAGGGCGGATAACCACTAAGCAAAGAAAGAAAATAGACGATGAAATAGCTGAGTTTGAAAAAACAACTGATAAGATACAGCTGGAATTAAAGTTACAATTAGTGGGGGTACGTGATTGGTTGTGGCCGAAGTACTGGGATTTAAAGCCTGAGTACGAAATACTGGCAGAATCTAAAATTGATAAACATCTTTTTCTTCCCGATGTATTGCAGAAGAAATATGGAAACACCCACAAAGTCTCCGGTGCCAAGTTTGATGGCATTATTGTTAGTAAAAACGGTTACCAGTATAATCTGGATTTAGGCAATGTTAAAAAGTACACTATCAAGGATGATCGTATTGAAATAGTAACCAATAAAAAGACCTACTTTGTTTCGAATTATGATGAGGCTTTTTCAACCTCTGTCGGGTTGGGTATGTATATAGGCGAATATGAGTATGTGTTCGATACACACCGATTCAAGAAACCAGTTGACGGGGATCTAATCCTCGTAAACGATGTAATCAGATATCTTTTGGATCAACCGAAGAGAACGAGTTTAAAGTATAAGGATCTGGTAATAACCAGAGAATCAAAAGGGGTTTACAATGTCACCATTTTAAGGGGTAAAGAGATCGATACCATGCCTGGTTGGACAAGGGAGGGCTATACTGTTTATACTAAAGGACCCAATGTTGTTCAATACGATATTTTAACCGATAATGGATATATCAATGACCATAAAGCGATCTTGATGTATGATTCCTATACTTATAAAGTGACCTTTTAAAGGGGGCAGCTGACTTTATTTCGCCATCTGCCCCCCAAAAATATCGCCTTATTCTGCGTCCATTTGGACTTTACACAAAGTTAGGGATAGACCCCGGAATTTTACCGTGCACTTTTCTTTAATCTTGGCTTTGCTTTTTCGTATAACGCTCTGCTACTTGCTGGGCGAGGGTATAGGGGTCAGTTTCTTTTTTCATCAACTGGTCGATCATGTGGTCTAATTGACCTTTCGCGCCTAATTCGTCTAATATCGGCTTCAAGATGCTTCCCCATAAAGCTTCATTCAATTCGGCGGCGGTCTTGCTGCGCATACGCTCTATCAAAAGGTTGTTTTTGATCAAGTATTGATAATGTTCTTCTATCTTTTCGGCCAAAACCGCTACACTTTCGGCGTATTTATGCGGCTCTAAAACGGTTTCCACCATCAGTACCGGAACGGTCCAGTCTTCAGGACCGGTATTCTTAGATGACATCTGGACCAGGCTCTTAATCTCCTTGAAGAGCTTTCCGGCCCCGTCACGATCCGCTTTATTGATCACGAAAATATCAGCTATTTCCATTAATCCGGCTTTTAAGGCCTGTACCTCGTCGCCCATCCCCGGTACCAAGACTACGATTACGGTATGGGCATGATGAATGATATCAACTTCCTGCTGGCCGACCCCGCAGGTTTCTACCATAATCACTTCCTGTCCCAGTACATCCATGACATGGATGCTTTCACCCACGGCTTTGGACAGTCCGCCCATGGCACCCCGGCTGGCCATGCTCCTTACAAATACTTTTTTGTCTTCGGCGTGGCGCATCATGCGAATCCGGTCACCCAGAATAGCTCCGCCAGTGAAGGGGCTGCTGGGGTCGACCGCCATGACTCCCACTGACCGGTCCTTTTTACGAAAAGAGGCAATTAATTCATCGACCAGAGTGCTTTTGCCTGCACCTGGTGCGCCGGTAATACCAATTACATGGGATCTGCCAGTTTTTAAAAAGATCTCTTTCATATCCAGATCAGTATTGGGGATTTGATCCTCCAGATTTCTTATCAGACGGGAGGCAGCCCGTACATTTCCGGCTAAAACTTTTTTGCTTAAATTGGTCATGTTCCTTATGCCCTCGGTTTTATATTGCCATTTATCCAGTCAACGATGGAATCAAGTGACGCTCCCGGAGTGAAGATCGCTTTCAAACCGGCTTCGTAGAGCCCGGGGAAGTCCTGCTCCGGGATTATGCCCCCGCCTATGACCGCTATATCATCGGCTCCTTCATCGTTTAAAAGCCTGGTTACCTGGGGGAACAAGTAGTTATGAGCACCTGACAGGCAGCTTAAGCCCACCAGATCAACATCTTCCTGAATTGCGACTGCCGCTATTTGCTCCGGGGTCTGATGGCAGCCGGTGTAGATTACTTCATAACCGGCATCACGAAAGGCCCGGGCCAGTACTTTGGCACCCCGGTCGTGCCCGTCAAGCCCGGGCTTAGCGATTAGTACGCGAAGTTTTCTATCCATCTTGAAACTTCCTCCCCAAATATCTCTCTAATATATACCGGGGTCACGGTACTCGCCGTAAACTTCCCGGTAGACATCACAAATTTCCTGCACCGTGGCATAGCTCTTAACCGCTTCGATACAGTAAGGCATGACATTATCGCCCTTTTTGCAGGCATTGGCCAGGTCTTTAAGGGATTCGGCCAATTTGCGGCCATCACGTTTCCTTTTGACTTCGGCCAGGCGCTTTAGCTGCTCGGCTTCTATAGAGTCATCTATCTCAACCATTGGTATATTAGCCTGTTCCTCTTGCTCAATATATTTATTAATGCCAATCATGGTTTTTTCACCGGCATCAATTTGTTTCTGGAATTTATACGCGGCATCGGAGATCTCCATCTGCGGGAAGCCCCTCTCGATGGCTTTAACCATACCTCCCATATCGTCGATCTTATGTATGTATTCCCAGGCCTCTTCTTCCATCTTATTGGTTAAGGCTTCAACGAAATAGGATCCGGCCAAAGGATCTATGGTGTTAGCCACGCCGGTCTCCTCGGCTATCAATTGCTGAGTTCGGACCGCGATTTGTACCGCCTGATCGGAGGGCAGGCAGAATACCTCATCCATAGAATTGGTATGAAGGGATTGAGTTCCGCCCAGTACGGCCGCCAGGGCCTCTATCGCGGTTCTAACGATATTGTTGTAGGGCTGCTGGGCGGTCAGGGAACAACCTGCGGTTTGAGTATGGAATCGCATCCAGAGGGAACGGGGGTCCTGAGCGCCATAGCGCTCTTTCATGGCTCTAGCCCAGATCCGGCGTGCCGCCCTGAGCTTGGCAATTTCTTCGAAGAAATCAATGTGAGCGTTAAAGAAAAAGGAGAGCCGGGAAGCGAACTGGTCAACATGCAGGCCTTTACGGC